>NZ_JALKIM010000080.1 GCF_023050945.1 Anaerobiospirillum sp. NML120448
AAAGATTTGGTCGCTCGATTTACAAGTATTGTATGGGATATGTTTGGGCTCATGCTCAGCAAAAGTTTCTTAATACTGGTGGCCAGTTTATCATTGTACCTAGAAACTATCGAGCTAGCCAGTATGACCATACAGCTGATACATACACTAAAAGAAAGCTGTCTGATCGTATGATTACTTTGTCTGATGGAACAGTAGTTCAAAGAGATTGCTACTCATCCTTTTTACTATATTGCTATAGTTTTGATAGTAAGGCTATAGATAAAGATAAGTGTAAAGCCGAATTTGCACGATTTCTGAAGAATGAGCAAGATTTAATTGCTTATATCAAGACACATAACATCAATGTGTTTAATAGTGGTATTTAACTTTGATATCACTTTCAATTAATAACAAGTTTTGGTGAGAATGACATTCCTCGCCAATTGCTTTCGCAAGAAAGTCATCCGCAAGGATAAGAAGTTACCTAAAACAAGCGACTACTTTTAGTCAAAGCCATCTATAAAAATAGATGGTTTTCTCTTTAAGGGAAGTTTGTATATGGAACCCCATGGGCTTGCCCATGGGAGGTGTCAGGTAAGTAATGGCTCATTACTGGGCTTTATTGCCTTCTGGGACTTAGATACTTGTTGGTATGTAGAACACTTGGCTATTGCTAAAGAATTAAGAGGCCAAGGCTATGGTCAGGCTTTGTTAAGAAATTTTATAAATAAGAGCCCTAAAAGCGTTTTGCTGGAGATTGATCCCTTAGTTGACGATATTGCTCGAGCTCGTTTGCGTTTTTATCAGCATTGTGGCTTTGTGCAAAACAACTTTGAACACCGCCACCCACCCTATCGCAAGGATTTTCAGGCACATAAATTGATTGTGCTAACAACCAAGAGAACTATTAGTCATACGCAATATCAGGCTTTTAATCAAGATTTGTGCACTCTAGTCATGCAACATACCCCTCAATAAGGCCTGTAATTTAGCTTGAGAGCTAGCTTTGTTTGTTGTGCGAAACAAACAGTAGTTAGTTATAGCTTACTCTGGTATACTAGTTAGGTAGTTAGGTTTAATTTAGCGGTTTATTTTGTGGTCACAATCTTGTAAAATAAGGCCGCTATTTTTACGCTCTAATGTCAGATAACAGGTTCTGATAATAGAGTTTTGTTCTTTTATTACATTTTAGGATTAGGTTTAGTCGGGAACTATGGAACAGCTTACTAAGAAGAAGCTCTTTAATCCCCAAGGTGACACTGATGTTACCCATTGGCGATTAATAGGCGGTAATACCACCAACCTCAACGATTTCAATAACATGAAGTATCGCTGGGCTTCTGATTGGTATCGTCAAGCTATGAATAACTTCTGGATTCCAGAGGAAATTAACTTATCTCAGGATGTTAAAGACTATCCTCTGCTTACCCCAGCAGAGCGTGAGGCTTATGACAAAATCCTAAGTTTCTTAGTATTCCTTGACTCTATTCAGACTGCAAACCTTCCTCGTATTGCCGAGTTTATTACTGTTTCTGAAGTAAACTTATGCTTATCTATCCAAACTTTCCAAGAGTGTATCCACTCTCAAAGTTACAGCTACATGTTAGATAGTATTTGTTCTCCAGATCAGCGCAATCGCATCCTTTACCAATGGAAGAATGACGAGCACCTCTTAGCTCGTAATACCTTTATTGGCGATCTTTACAACCAATTCCAAGAGAATCAATCTCCAGAAAACTTAGTAAAGGTCTTAATGGCCAACTATATCTTAGAAGGTATTTACTTCTATTCTGGTTTCTCTTTCTTCTACAACTTAAGCCGTCAAGGCAAGATGCCAGGCTCTGCTCAGGAAATTCGTTACATTAACCGTGACGAGAATACTCACTTATGGTTATTTAGAAACATCATTCGTGAGCTCCAAAAAGAAAATCCAGAGCTCTTTAGCCCTGAGACTATTGATGAGCTTCGTGCCATGATTCAAGAGGGCGTACGCCAGGAAATTGCATGGGGTCATTATGTAATTGGTGACAATATCCCAGGCCTTAATAAGGAAATGATCACTGATTATATTTCCTACTTAGGTAACATTCGCTGGATGAGCTTGGGCTTCCCATCTTATGATCCACGCTATGAAAGTGAGCCAGAGTCCATGTCTTGGGTAAGCCAATACTCCAACGCCAACATGGTAAAGACTGACTTCTTTGAGGCTCGCTCCACAGCCTACGCTAAGTCTACTGCTTTAGTTGACGACTTATAAAAGGTACGCTCACAGCACCTCATCCATGTGAACATTTATCATGGACTTAAAATTAAAAGGGCTCAAACAGCATCAGCTATTTGAGCCTCTTTTTTGCCTCATCCCAGCCCCTAGCCAAGGCCATGGGCAGGGCCAAAACCTGGCTTCCTCAGAACAATTACCGTCCTGCCTCCACTCACACCATTTTTTTAATTGCAAGCTCGCCTACTCAAGCACTCCCCTATTCAAACACCCTCTAACTATCTTGCATGCCCACCAGCAAGTAAGTGCGCCAGCTTGCCAGCATGTTAGCCAGTTTGGCTGCTAGCAAAATAGATAGCTTACACACTTGTACCTCCAAGCTAATTAACTACTAAGACCACTACTGATAGCCATATTTAGATTTTGGGAGGTCATGGGGAAAACTTACTTAGGGGACTTGATATTACTTTCTAAATTTAGGAGCTATACCATGTAATTGGTCGGCCTTGCTAATAGTACTAATGCATTTTTATTAGCTAGCTTGAAGGATGAAAGCCAGTCTTAAGCTACAAGCTTTGCTATCTCATGTGGTGGTAATGCAAAAAAAGCCGTCCTTTCTTTAGGGCAGCTAAGAGCTTACTTTTAGCTTGGCTTAAATTGAATTTCTTGTAGATGTGGTTGATGAGTAGTTAAAGCATTTATTACCTAAAATTTACATATATTTAACAAATTTCCCAAAAATTAAGCAGTTTTTGAGCAAAAAACGCAACTTTTAAAGATTTTGGAACCTTTTACTAATAGTAATATCAAAGGCTATGAGCAAAGCAATTTTTCTGTTTGAGCTCAACTATCCATGCTTTATGTATTTGTAGGCGCAATTGGTCGGTTTTTATATAAAAACTAGTACTAATATTGAGCCTGATATTAGATGGTAATTTTGTTGTTTGCTTTTAAGCCTTAACAAAAGCAGGCCTACTTTTCTAAGACTTAAATTATTTGTGTCTTCTTTAGTTTTTAGGTGCCATTGAGCACCTGATATGACATCAAAAGCCTCTTACTCCTTGGGGAGGCTTGGATTTTATTTTTATTATGAAAAATATGCTGTTCTTCTTTAAAAAGTTTAGATCACTTGCTAACCATTACTTAGTGATCACTGCTATCGTGGCAATTATTTTTGCTACTGTTTACAATCTGGCGTTTTGGGATCATGTAGCGCAAATTTATCGTGATAATCCTGAAATTCCATGGCATTTTAAAGTGCTCACCCCTATAGCGATTAGCTTGTTAATGATGGTGATATTTATCCTTTTATTTTCCTATCGCTATATCTTAAAAGGGGCACTCATTTTATTGTGCTTAATCACCTCAGTAGTAAGCTATATGGCAGTTAACTACAAGGTTATTTTTGACGTGGACATGATGGAAAACGTCATGCAAACCAACGTCCATGAAGCAACTTCATATTTTTCCTGGTCATTAGTTGCTTTTGTTGTAATTTTAGGCGTAATACCAGCAATTGCTGTTTATAAGATTAAGATTAGCTATGCTACTAGCATGCTTAAGAGCAGCTTGCTGCGTTTGACCTCTGCTTGCTGTGCTTTCTTATTAGCTCTAGCCATTGTGGCTCCTAACTATCAGCTATATTCTTTTATTGGTCGTGAAAACCATACTTTAGCCAAAGAGATCTTACCTGTCTCTTATTTAATCGCTTCTTATAAGTACGCTCGCAATACCTACTTTCCAAAGCAATATCCTTATGTGTCCTTAGGAGATGATGCTCAATTAGCCTCTACTTCTGATAAGCCAAAAGTTTTATTTTTTGTCTTAGGTGAAACTGCACGAGCTCAAAATTTTGGTTCTTTAGGCTATGAGCGCAATACCAATGAATTTACCCAACAAGAAAAACTTATAAACTTTAGTAAGGTAAGCTCATGTGCTACCGCTACAGCTCAGTCTGTTCCTTGTATGTTTTCTGATATGAAGCGCTCTAACTTCAACAAAGAGGCGGCTGATAAGAGAGATAATCTTATTGATATCTTAGCTAAAGCAAAATTAGATTTAGTATGGCTGGATAATGATGGCGGCTGTAAGGGTGTATGCAAGAATATTAAGACCATTAACATTGACCCTAAGACCAATAGCAAGCTTTGTAAAAATGGCACTTGCTTTGATGAAATTATGATTAATGAGGCCCGTGCTATTGCTGCTAATGCCACCAAAGATACTGTAGTTTTCTTACACTTAATTGGCTCTCATGGCCCAAAGTATTATGAGCGCTACCCTGAGAGCTTTAAGCGCTACAGCCCAGATTGTAATCGAGCTGATGTTGAGAATTGTACTTTAGAGGAGGTGCGCAATGCCTATGATAATACCATTGCTTATACCGACTATGTACTTTACTCCTTAGTTCACAATGTTTTAGAGCAAAACATGGACAAAATTAATCCTGCGCTCTTTTATATCTCCGATCATGGTGAGTCCTTAGGTGAAAATGGCCTGTTCTTACACGGAACTCCTTATCTGGTAGCCCCAGTTCATCAAACCCATGTGCCAATGCAATTATGGCTCCCAAGCGCCACTGCTCAAGCTATTGGTTTAGATAAGCAATGTCTTAGCGATAAGGCCACCATTCAAGAGTTGTCTCATGACAATGTATTCTCTACCATTTTAGGCTTTATGCAGGTACAGACTAAAGAATACCAAGCTCAAGATGATGCTTTTGCCCAATGTCGCAAACCTATAGCTAAAACCATTAGACCCCTTGCGCTCTTAAACTATAAGTCCCATCAGAGCCAATCATAATAAATATGAATATAAGCTCATCACAGCGCAACGCTACACTAAGAAGCTAAGCCCAGCTCTAACTAGCGCCCCTAGCCCATAATAGTAAGCTCTCTATTATGGCTAAGGGCGCTGTAGCGCACCACTTTGCACCGCACCAGCAGAGCCGTGCCCAGCTGAGCTATATCCAGCAATGCTTTGCATCGCCCCTCTTTGCAGCATAGCTGCCAGGCAACGCAGCGCAGCGCACTTATGCATAGTTCACTGTGGTGTGGCGCTGCCTGACTAAGTGCGGTGCAGTCAGGCGTTGCCAGGTACAGAGCTCATTGAGAAATTGAGCCTTAAGGCTTTTTAAGTTAGCAGTTACCAACTAAGCTGCTAACTTAATGTACCCCAGCATCTCACTTAACAACAAAGCTCTCCTTAGACTTATTGGTATACCTCACCTCTTATTAATTCAAGCCTCCTTAACTAAACTCCATAGGCATGCCAAGAGCTTTTACCACTATCTTTGTAGGGCATGAAGATTAACCTCATTTGTAATTGCGATTGCGATTGCGCTGTTGTGCCAATCAGCTTAATTATTAAAGAGCACCAACTTTTGTTCCTTGCGTGGTAGTCTAAAAAAGTGGCTTGTTATCGCACCATATTGGAGGTCATTTTGGCCATTCCCCTCCATTTCCTTTCCTTACTCTAACTTGCCTAAATTTATTACTGCTCTAGAGAGTGTCTTATGGGCTTATTGGTTTACTCTCTACCTACTTTTTTGTTTGTCTTAATGTTTAGGTTACGCTTTTGCTCTTTACCTTACCTGCCTTATGGCTTTTTGGCTTTTTGCAAGCATCGCAATCGGTTGCGATGACATGGGGGCACAAACACTTTTTTAAGACTATGTTTTTGGCTTGCAAAGCTTTTATCTATCAGCGTTTCTAGATATAAATATTTTGATGGTTTTAAACCTATCGCATCATATCGTATGAATTTGCAAAACAAATTTAGCGATTTAGATCACACTTTAGTGGCTTTGCTATGCCTTTAACCAAATATTTTTTTAACTATCCCCTAAAACGTTTGCGATTTTTTGACATAGATCATGATATAAATTCGCAAAAATATGACACACCTCAAAGTATATAAGCTATTGGAGCCTATAAAATAAAACCAGTTTTATTGCAAACGGTTGTAAAGATAACTTTGGATGATAAAAGGAGTTATGTTTATGGGCGTTATGAACCGATCTGAAATCAACAAAATTGTTGATAACGTCATCGATTTCATCCATCAACACCAAGTTGTTTTACCAAAGTTTGGTTACTTTACACTGCAAGACTGGAAAAAATTAGATCTAGCTCAATGGCAAGAAGTTTTTGATGTCGAGTTGGGTTGGGATGTTTCCGATTTCGGAGGCAATGATTTTTCAACCCGTGGATGTGTGCTGTTTAACTTTAGAAATGGCTCGATCAAACCTGTACTCAAGGATCTCTACCCTAATCCATATGCTGAGAAAATGCTTTTTGTAGGTAAAGACCAAGAATTACCTATGCATTTCCATCACCATAAAATGGAGGACATTATTAATCGCGGTGGTGGCGATTTAATGATTGAACTTTACAACTCCACTAAAGATGAAGAGCTAGACAAAGTAAATGACCTGCATCTATCTATTGACGGACAAAAGCTATGTTTTAAACCTGGCTCTGTAGTCTGCCTAAAACCAGGTTCATCTATTAGAGTTAACCCACGTGTCTATCACAGATTCTGGGCTGAAAAGGAATCAGTCATGGCTTGGGAGGTCTCAAAGACCAACGATGACCATGTCGACAACAGATTTTTAGACAATGGCGATCGCTTCTCACAAATTATTGAGGACGAACCTATCAAATACGTACTTTGCAACGAATATGAAAAGGTCTTAGCCGTTTCTAAGTCAAATGAAAAATAATTGAGGGATTATCTATGCGTCTTGGAAAATTATCAACTGCCTTATTAGCCGTAGGTTTAGCCGCTTTTGCTGTAAATGCTAATGCTGCCAAGGATCCAAAGGATATTAAGATTGGTTTCTCTGTACCACAGCTTGCTAACCCATGGTTCGTAGGTGTTAAGCTTGGTATGGAAAAAGCCTGTAATGAGCTTGGTATTAAGTGTGTAGCTATTGATGCTCAGTACCGTGTTGATAAGCAAGTATCTGATATCGAAAACATGATTAACGATAAGTACGATGCTATCTTCACTACTCCAATCGATTCTAACGCCTTATTCGCCACCTATGAGGACGCTAACAAGGCTGGTATTGCAACTGGTTCTATTGCTCAGTTAGTTTCTAACTCTGATGTTCTCTATGGCATGGAAGAGTTTGCTTATGGCTATACCATCGGTAGCCAAGCTGCAACTTGGGCTAAGGAAACCTTAAAGTGCAAGGGCAAGGTTGCTTTAATTACCCAAGACAACGTAGAAGCCACCAAGGTTCGTGGTGATGGTGTTGAGCAAGCTGTTCGTGATATCTGCCCAGACATGCAAATCGTTGCCCGTCAGGCTGGCGATAACCCAGAGCTTGGCATGCGTATTACCGAGTCTATCTTACAGCAGCACCCAGACTTAAACTTAATTGTTGGTGCTAATGACTCTGGTGCTATCGGTGGCTACCAGGCCATGGTTGCTAACGACGCTGTAGGCCCAGATCGTGCTGTATTCTCTGGCGACGCTACTAAAGAGTGTTTAGCTCTAATGCAAGAGCCTGATAGCATCTACCGTGGTACTGTTGACCTCTATCCATTCAAGGGCGGCTACGAGATGGTTAAGTACCTCTACGATATCGTACAAAAAGGCAAGCCATCTAAGGCTGTAGAGGACAACCTCCCATACGTACCTGTACCACAGGCTGACCTTTTATCTGGCAAGTACAAGCCAGCTTACTAGTACTTAACTTAAGTTCTAGCAAACGACATTAAGGCAGGTGAGCTCATCACCCCTTTAAAACTCATAGCAAGTACCTTTAGAGTAGCTTGTACTGACTTAGATTTATAACTCTTAAAAGTAATGGGCCAAGGATATATCACCTTGGCTCTAGGTACCTTTTACTCATTATCTTACTTGCTAGGGAGTTTGCTCTACAACTTGGCCTTTAACAATAACTGCCAATTAGGCCAAGTTTATAAAGAAATCTATCCTTTACTACTCCCTTACGAGTTTTAAGCATTTCCCTTTTGTTTGTCCTTAATGTCTACTGTTTTTGGTGGCACAAACAAACAAAGGAACATCATGCCAATAGCAAAGCAGTATTATTGCTTGCTTATGCCACGTTAGGATGCGTCTATGACCAATAACAATGAAGATTTGATCCTATCTGTAAGAGGGCTATCCAAGTATTACGCTAAAGTACGAGCCTTATCCGATATTACTTTAGATATTCGTCGTGGCGAAGTTCTCGCATTATGTGGTGAGAACGGAGCTGGTAAGTCCACTTTTATTAAGATGCTTACAGGCGCTGAAACACCATCCAGCGGCCAAATCATTTTTGATGGTAAAACCTATGATACCTTAGATCCTGTTTTATCCATGGAATTAGGCATCGCAGCTGTATACCAAGAATTCTCCTTAATTCCTTATCTTTCTATTGCTGAAAACATCTTCTATGGCCGTGAAATTTTAAAGGGCAAAGGTCTTTTAGACTTAAAAGAGATGTACCGCCGTGCTCAGGCCTTATTTGATGAGATGGGAATGGATATCGATGTTCGTAAAAGAGTATGCGATATCGGTGTTGCTTATCAGCAGATCGTAGAAATTTTAAAGGCTGTTTCTCGTGATCCACGCTTCATCATTTTAGATGAGCCAACTGCTCCTTTAACTTTAAAGGAAACAGCTATCTTCTTTAACATTGTTAAGAAGCTACGTGAAAAGAACACCACTATTATCTTTATTTCTCACCGTCTAGAAGAAATTTTCCAGATGTGCGACCGTGCCGCTATCTTTATGGATGGCCGTTTCGTTACCACTGAGGATGTAAAAGATCTCACCATGAGACGCTTAATTTCTTTGATGGTTGGTCGTGAAATTTCTGGTGAGTTCCCAGAGCCTACTAAGACCTCTGATGAAGTGGTTTTAGAGTGTAAGAATCTTTGCAATTCTCATATTAATGACGTTAGCTTTAAGCTCCACAAGGGCGAAATTATTGGCTTTGGCGGCTTAGTAGGCGCAGGCCGTACCGAAGTTGCCCGTGCTCTGTTTGGTGCTGACCCATTAGAGAGTGGTCAAATTACTTATAAAGGCAAAAATTATACTCCTAAATCTCCTCGCCATGCCCTTAAGGTAGGTATTGGTCTTATCCCTGAGGATAGAAAGGGCCAAGGCGTACTCTTAGGCTTAGTAGTAAGAGAGAATACTGTGTTCTCCTCCCTACCTAAGTACTTACAATATGGCTTTGTTATTGATGGCAAGAAGGAGCGTGATGCTACCTTAGGCTACATCA
This sequence comes from Anaerobiospirillum sp. NML120448, assembly GCF_023050945.1. GTDB lineage: Bacteria > Pseudomonadota > Gammaproteobacteria > Enterobacterales > Succinivibrionaceae > Anaerobiospirillum. The sequence goes on from NZ_JALKIM010000080.1 coordinate 9,447, forward strand.
AAGATCTCAATATTAAAACTCCTCACATGAACCAGTTGGTTAAGAACCTCTCAGGTGGTAACCAACAAAAGGTAGTACTCTCTCGTATTTTATCTACCGAGTGTGACGTTTTGATTTTTGACGAGCCAACTCGTGGTATTGACGTGGGCGCTAAGCAAGAAATCTACAACTTGATGTGCAAGCTTGCTGATGCTGGCAAGTCCATCATTATGATTTCCTCTGAAATGCCTGAGCTTATCGGCATGTCACAACGAATTTACGTAATGTCTGAAGGATCAATCACTGCCGAATTTAAGAAGGGTGAGTTTGACCAAACAAACATCTTAGAAAAGGCTTCTTTAGGCAGAAAGAATAGACAATTACATCTCAAGTTCATGGAGCAGTAAAAATGGCTGACAAGAAAAATAAGACCCTCTACTTGTGGTTGCTCGATTACGGTATTGTTTTGATTTTGCTATTACTTATTTTAATTTTCTCCATAGCATCTTCAAACTTCTTCTCTTTTGGTACTTTAACCTCAATTTTAAGACAGGTTTCCATCATCGGCATTATCTCGGTAGGTGCAGCCTTCGTAATTTTAACTGCTGGTATTGATCTATCTGTAGGCTCGGTAGCATGTATTTCCTCGCTCACGGCTGCCTTGCTACTAAAAGCAGGCTTTAGCATACCTATTGCTATCATTGTTACCCTAATGATTGCCGTTTGCTATGGTATTTTCAGTGGCTGCTTAGTGTCATTCTTTAAAATGTCTCCACTTATTGCCACCTTAGGTATGATGACTGCGTTGCGTGGTGCTGGCTACTTAATTACTGATGGTTTACCAGTTTACGGCTTCGGTCCAGGCTTATCTCCATTTGGCCGTGGCTACTTATTAGGCATCCCATATCCAGTAATCTTAATGTTAGCAGTGTTTGCTATTGGTATCTTTGTTCTTAGCAAGACTCCTATTGGCCGTCACATTTATGGTGTTGGTGGTAACGAAGAAGCCTCCCGTTTATCTGGCGTAAACGTAAATGCTGTAAAGATCTTCACCTATGCTTTCTGCTCCTTCTTATCTGGTGTTGCTGGTCTCGTATTATTATCCCGTACCAACTCTGGTCAGCCAGCTGCTGGTGTAGGCTTCGAAATGGATAGTATTACTGCTGTAGTATTAGGTGGCGTAAGCTTAATGGGTGGTCAAGGTAGATTATCCTTAGTAATCATCGGTGTGCTCATCATGGGTGTACTCTCTACTGGTATGTTGATGTGCAATATTAATGATTACGTACAGCAAGTTGTTAAGGGCATGGTATTAATCGCCGCTGTAGCATTATCCTATGTATCCTTAAAGATGCGTGATCGCATCATTGCTCAAGGCTAATCAAGCCCCAAACAGGATTCTCCTCCAAAAGACATTATTTCATAAAGTGTTTGTAGTTGGGGCGGCTTTCTAAAGTCGCCCCTTTTTAGCTTGCGCTTACGCTCAAGCTGGCGCTTGTTCTCAAGCTCAAGCTACCCTCATGCCCTACTACACTTTGCCTAAGCAAAGCTCCCAACCAATGCATAGCCACACTTAGTAAGCAAAGCTACTGAGTACTAATTATTACAGCCTTGCAACACTAAGAGCAGTGCTCCAACGAACCCGCCCAGCCACCCTGCCTGTCTATAAACACTCCTGATTACCTGCTCACCATCCCAACTGCCACTCTTGCTTTCAGTCCATCAAAATTTAGCAATAAAAACTAGTCATATTTTGCTTTTTTGGCACCTGACTTTAGGTCTTGGTAATATTTTCGTATTTTGTTATATATCGATATTAAACTATATAACCTATTTTTTACGCTCGCTCCAGCACCTTAACCAGAGCAAGAGCCAGAGCTATAACCAAAGCAAGCGACCACAACTGTACCTTACTGGCACAACCATGGAGCTTAATGAGCGCCCGCACCTAAATTTGATTTTCTAAAACATAGCTTTGGAGGCTCTAAGATCTAGTGTATTTCCTTGATAAGCATCTTATTTCCTACAATATTTCCTATTTTTTTATATCCGTAATAGCTCAATAAGTCTAAACTATAGAGCTATGTTTTATCACTTTTAGCTTTCACTATTTGGGGAGCAGTATGTCTCTAGAGAATGTTCATATTTGGGAAGATGGTAAAGGATATGTGCCCATTAGTGTTGAAGAGGCATGTGAACGCTACTCCCATACTGTGTCCTATCATAGTGAAATCTTTATTTGTAAACTCTGTGGTAATTACGTGACATTGACTGAGTCAAAGTCAGGTAAGAAAGAGCGTCATTTTCGCCACTCACCACTAGACTATGATCAAAAAATAAATGCTGACAAGCTTTGCGAAGATCGTAGTAAGTTTACAGCGCAAATCTATCAGGATGCATCTCCTTTGGCTTTACATGTAATGCCAATGAGAATGATGGTTAATCCTAATGGTTTTAGTTTAGAAATTGGTTTTTATTGCCCAACTAGTGTTAGTGATCTCAAAGACGGCTCTATTTCTATCTCCAACCCTCTTTTTGCGTTTAATCGTCACTTTTATGTTGATAGAATCGCTCCAGGAGAAACTACCTATCTAAGTGTTGGTTCAACTATCTTAGATGAATACCTACTCTCTTATGTAAATATTCCTCATCAATTAGCCCAATTTTGGCCAAATAAGGTTGAAGGTTTCTTTGATCATGGCGGAGTGTTTTATGCCAGTTCTGGAAAGCGAATTTACCGTGGGGCTAAGGTCACACTTAATCATGATTTCTTATTCTTATTCTCCCATAAGCATCTTAATTGGTTCTTAGCTAATACCAGTGGCAATAAGGTAATTAGAAAAGAAATCTATGAGTTTAAAACTGCTAAAGAGTCATGGCTTGTCTATAAAGTTAGACTTGCTCACATCAATAAGAACTCAACCGATTTATTCTTAAAGTACGGTATTGAGTTAGCTGAGCAAGCACCCGATTGCTATCAGTTCTGGCCTCCTAAAATTTATAACTCCAATCAAATTATTAACTGTGCTCGTGAGCTTTATTTTTATTTAAATGGCCCTGCTGATAAAGTACAGCTCTACCCTAAACATACTAAGCATCATGGCAGCGATAGCTTGCTTAGTGTGCCTACTGAGCATGGCACCATCTTTAGAGTCATACCTAATCAAAAGGCTCAGCTCTTAATTTTAGGTGAGCATGGAGCCATAGGTTTTATTTATCTTAATCAGGATAGTAGCAGTCTCTCTAATAATGCTCCTCAACTAAGTATTACCAGCAGCTTAATAGGAGCATTAGAACAGGATCGTTTTAACAATGTAGATGATTTGGGCGATTTGACTATTATTAGTGAGGTAGATGGCAAACTAAAAATTTATGAACAAGACAAGCTTATTAACATCTTACGTTTAAAGTCAGGCCCAGAGCATAAACTTATCTTAAGTAAAGGAGAGCTATCTTTAGGCAGGCGCTATGATTTTTATCATGGCTGTAGTTTAGTGCGCTCTTTAGAATTATTAGCACCATCCATACATCCTAAGCCAAAGAATGATCAAGTTAATAAAGACCTTGTAAGCTCCCTACAAGCTCCTAAATCTTCATTAATTAATGAGTTTGATCTAGCTTTAAGGCAGAGACTCCAGCTTTGTTTATTAGCTTCTTTAACCAATAAAACTCAAACTAACCAAAGCTGTACTAAACCGCCAATCATTATGCTCAAAGAGTTAAAAAAATCTATAAACTCACTATATGAAGCTTATGGGGCTATCAAAGAGACCTCTCAAGAGTTTGTCTCTCATGAGCACTACTATACAGCTCCCAAGTTGGTGTCTTTGCCCAACAATAAAGTAACAGCTACAGTTCCATCAATAAAATCAGCAGCCTCAATAGCAGCAAGCTCAGATTCAGAGGTAGAGATTACTAATAAGTCTCCTGATTATACTTTTAGCAGCAAACCTAATCATAATTGCACTCCGAAGCTTACTCAGGAAACATTAGCTATACCACAAGCAATTGAGGAAGAATTTATTAAAAAACTACATGCTATTTGTCAGCCCTTAGATGTAGGATCGTTTAACAACAATGAGCAAACCATTAGGAAACTAGCTCTCTTAGCAAAGAAACGTTATGCCTATTCTAGAACTGAGCCTTTTAACTGGCGCTTAGTAAACTTTGCGCTTGATAAACTTTATGGCTATCCTTTGACTTTACAATGGTTAAAGCTACATGCAAAGCAAGGCACGCTTAACCAAAAGGTAATGCGTGAACTTATGGCCTATGTGAAAACAGAATAAGAGAAAATACTATGGAAACTATCAATAAGTATGAGTCAGTATTCTTAGAAAGCCCTAGAGATGAGTCAGGCATTCTACTAAATCGCTGTTTTGACATTGTCAATAATAAGCTCGTTCCCTTTGCAGTTAACCCTAACCATATTGATGCTTTTCATACCCTATCTGAAATCCATGCTCAGGATCCTAAAAACTTTCCTAATGAATTACACTCATGGGCTTGGAGTGTCAGCGCTACTGATGAGTGGGTTGAACAGAGCTCTAACGTCATAAGTGCAGAGCGCACTAATAGCAGTATTATCCAATTTATTGATGTTTCCAAATCGGTAAAACAAGCTAACACTCTTTTTGGACAATTGCTTGATGGCTTGTATTTAGGCTGCCCTTTAGTAGGAGATCAAGTACTGTTTTCTTTTACCCAAGACAAACACAACTTGGGTATCTTGTGCCGTAAAAATATTTTAGATATTGCCTCAGGCACCATCAAAATTAACAATCAGCAATATAGCATTCCTGTTTACCAATACTCTCCTAATCGTGCTTTAAGCAATATTTATCCTAAATGCATGTTAGTAGATACTGTCGATTTAGGCGTACCTGCTACCTATGTTTTACGACCTGAAAAGAACATACTAAATGCCTTATACATAGCTATTTATATGGCTTTTGCTTGTCATAAGTATCAAAAAACTGATATTTACCAAACTTATGATAATTGGCCAGAGTTAGAAAGCACTTTTAATGAAGCTATAGCGAAACAATACAAAACCAATGTATTGTTTAATCTTAAGCGCATTATTAACTGCTCTACAGCCAAAACTAAACAGCTGTTAGACTTGTTTATTAATTTCGTACAGCCATTCTTTCCAGAGCCTTTAACCCCAGAAATGATCACGAGCCCTGATGTCTATACCAAGCTAATCTCAAGCCTTAAAGACATTTATAGTTCATCAGAAAAGCTCAATAAGTTCTTACACGGTATTTTGCTTATCAATAGCAATATCATTAATGATCTTACTCAAGACGAGTCTCTAATTAGCTCTAGCACTAGCCAAAGCACTAGCACTAGCCCAAATTCTGGCATTAGCTCCAGCTCTAGCTCTAGCTATGGTTCTGGCCATGGCTCTACCTCTAGTTCTGGATCTTATAGTAATAATTATGCCAATGCTGCCAGTGATGATCTTGCTGCCACTTATCAAAAAGATAGAACTCTCTACTCGTACAACAACTCTAGCGATGATAAGAGCACTACTACCCAATCAAGCTCTGTTAAATCAGCCACTAGTAGCAACTCAGAGCTATATCAGCATGAGAACAATGGTCAAGCAGCAGCTGTTGAATCAAGTACCTCTAATCAAGAACCATTTAATGAAGATAGCATTACCCAAGATGAAGGCCCTATCAACAATAGCCAAGCCTCAGGCCATGATGACATTAGAGAATCTACAGCAGCTACAGAGCAAAGCTCTGATAATAAGCCTACAGATACAAACAGCTCTTTAGATTCAGCAGTGCTAACCAATAGCAATAGTGATGTTAATACGCCCGCTCAGAAGGTCAGCGCCAGCCCAAATAGCTCCCCTACAGCTAACAATAGCTTGAGCAGTATCCCTAATGATGGTGCAAGCATTGAGGAAGTTCCAAGCCGTGATGCACAATTGAGCAATCATAAGGAAATCTCAACTCAAGAACCAACAGCAAGTGCGCCTAATAGTACCAGCTTGAGTGCAAGCAAGAATACGATTGATAGTGCAAGCGAGAGCGAGAACAAGAGTAATGGCGAGAGCAAGGGCGAAAGCTTGAGTGCAAGCGTGAGCATGAGCGAGAACGAGAACGCCAGCTTAGATGACAATAAGATTGTTAAGAGTAAGGCTCGTACTATTTTGCGTTTACGCCCTAAAGAAGGCAAAGAAAGCAAAGAAAGTGATACCGAAAAAACAGCTTATCAGTCATTAGCTCTTAACTATGTTTCTCATGATATCAATAGAACAACTGAACATAGCTTAAGAGCTGTGTGTGCTAATCTCAATGGCTCTTTTGCTAGTGAAAATATCATCAGCCCGCTGTTAAGTCAGATGCTTGCTTGCTACTTAACAGTAATGCATCATTATCGCATTCCTGTATTACTTTTAGGGCCTTATAAAGACCATATTGTGTCATCTTTTACTTTTGGTGCTTATCAGCAAGGATACAATCAAATTCTATTGTCAGATAGCTTTAAGAGTATGGAATTTGAACAAGCACTTAAAAACTGTCGCCGATTTGCTATGGTAGATAATCTCTTTTCTCCTGGCTATAGCGACAATGTAATGCCTTTATCTAAAGAGCACTCAGAGCTTGGTATCTACCTTTCATACCCTTTTTATAGTGATATTCAACTCCAACCTAAGAGCATATTTGCTTATGCTATGCCTCTTATTAGTGAGTTCTTTATTGTTAACAATCTTTTGACAAGGTACCCATGCTATCAGGGCAGCACCATGTACTTTAGCACTAAAGACTTGGTATCTTCGGCTACTTTAAATGATGCTTGTATGGCTGATTATTCCAAGCTGGGACTTAGCCAATTAGTATTAAATCGAATTAAATACATCTTGGGAGCTACCACAGAGTTAATGCATTACTCTTTAAACAACAATATCTTTGAACCAACTGATACTGAGTATACTTCTGATTCCCTGATGGCCAATATATCTCTCTTATTTGGCTTGGCTCCTCTATCATTGTGCTTAGGCAGGAGCGAGCTTTTAAATGAAGCCTTAGACAATGATTTAATTTTTACTGAGATTCGAGATAATCTTAAGCCTTTTTGCTCTTAGTTAATGAGGATTAAACCTAAATGATTGCTCAACTATTTAAGCAATTAGCAGATACGCTCAATATTGGTAAAGATCTTACAGAGCAAAAGAGCCAATATCTATTTCGTCTTATTTATAGTGCTGCTGGCCAAGCGGCACTAGCCTCTTTGTATGATCAAGATAAATTAGAGCAACAATCTGTAGCTCAAGGCAAGCAAACTACAGATACACCCAGCGTTTCTATTGAGCACTTTAAAAAAAGTGCTCAGCAATGCTTATCGGCCATGATTGAAGCTCAGGGCGATATCAGCAAAATAGTGCTCCAAGACATGATAGAGTCTCTATCTAACGACATACTAAAGCTATATTTAGCTACTGGCTATTGCCTATCCAAGCCTAATCGTGTACTTCCTTGTGCCTATAGATCTCTAGCTTTTGGCCCCCTTAATATTGTTAAAGGACTGCCATCCCTTGAGGTACGTCCTATGAGTGGCTTGTGCTTATTTAACAATACGATAAGCGAGCTTAATGAATTTAAGCAAAGCCTGCAAAAGTACCCCTCTATTCTAGAGGCATGCGAAAAATACCCTCTGCTAGCCAACAATCTAGACAAACAAATAGATCAACTGAATGAACTCTTTGAACTTAACTTAGGGTTAAAACCATTTTATGAGCAATATATTGCCTCTCATAATGGTTCCATATCGACCGACATTAAGCGCTGGTTGAACAAAATGTGGCAAAATCTTGTAAAAACACCATCGACAAAACTACACTATATTAACCTTTATGCAAAGTAAATATGTGATATAAGTCACATATAGT
>NZ_JALKIM010000081.1 GCF_023050945.1 Anaerobiospirillum sp. NML120448
GAATAAAGGCGGCTTGGATAAGCTAATTGCTTTAGTTGATCGCTGCTCACTACTATTTGCGCCAAGCACAGGTACAGCACATATTGCTGATAATATGGGCAAAGATGTTTGTGGCATCTACCCTTACTACGACTATAAGCGTTGGGTAGCTACTGGAATGAACCAGTTAAGCCAAAGACAAAAACACCCATCGATTACTCCTAACCACTTCACTTGTACCTTTTTGCCTAAAAACTGGAAGGACGACCCTCAAAAATATCTTGAGGATTACAAGCAGAACTGTCGTGCTAGCCTCCAACGCCTCATAAGCCTATAGAGACTAACAAGCCAAGCAGCTTAAAATAAGTACACCTTATTTTAAGCTGTTAGTTAGCGCCAACAGTAGCCATCAGCTAGTAATTTTAGCCATCACATTAAATGAACATGTACGTTTGCTGGCAAATGTATTTGATCATCATCAAGCTTATTAACAATAAGGTAGGCACGAATTAGCAAATCGTGATACTTTGGAAAAAAAGCAAGGAGACGGCTATGTATTTACAAAGTGCTGAGATCCAAAACTTCCATGGTATTAGAAATCTTGCTATAGATTTTGAAAAAGATACTACCGTTTTAATAGGTGAAAATGCGTGGGGTAAATCCTCTTTACTCTGCGCTCTTTCTATGGTGCTTGGTCAGGGGTGCGACTCTTTATGCACTTTTACCAAAGATGACCTTTATATCCCCATCAAACTTAGCAGTGAAGAAGAAAACGGCGGTGATGGCATAACAGCCACTCAGTTGCCTATTCATCACAGTACCTCAGAGCCAACCAATACAAGTACTGCCGCTGCTGCCGCTGGAGCTAGCGCAGACGCAATCCAAGGTGCAGGAGCAGGCACAGTAGCTGGCGCTAGCGCAGCTACAGCTAGCACTGCCACCAATGCTACTAATTATGACAGTAGCCAATTAGAGATACCTTACGCTCATGATATTGGGGCTTGCCGTGAGTATCTGCATAACAAAGGATTAGATGATATCGATCCTATTAAAGTTATTAACACCACATCTTACCAACGCAGATACTACAGCGTTCCTAACTCCAATGGTACGGGCAGAACCTTACACATTGTAGACTTTCCATGTGAACAACATCGTCCCCTAACCGATCGCTGGGGAAAACCTAGCAAAAATAGCTCTAAGAACAAGCAGTTTAACTGTCATACCCCTCATTCTCGTGCAAACAAGTCACATCACAAGCATCGTAAATCTAGCAATGCTTTGGATAGCTTTATTACTAGCAGTAAAAAAGCAAACCAACCCAATTATGAGCCACGTAACTATGAAACTATTAGTGACGGTTCAATCGATTCACAATCTTTTGCTACAAAGCATAAGACTGCGGTTAAAAAAGCAGTATTAGACGCTTTGGTTAAAGGGTTAGACGAAGAGGCAAAGTATGAGCAAGAACAGCCCCTTTTCTACAAGCCAAGTAGCGAAGAGCGCATTGCTCGTGCTCAAAGTGCATTAGAGAATCAAAATGAGCTTAATGTAGAGGGACGTACCTCAGCTCAAGAGGATATTAAGTTCTTTAGCTCTGACATCTACAAAGATGTGGCAGAAAAAATTGTTATTGACCTTATTTTTTGCGAAGGCAGCTATGGTCAGCTCAATAAAATTCCACGTTTTGAGAAGCTCAAACAAGTTAGTTACTTAGGTGAGGATGGACGCTATCGTATTCACTACCAAGTACAAGCCTATTTTGATCAGTCTCAAGAGAACGCACCTTTTATTACTAGCCATAAACTGCTTAATGAAAAGAATCAGCCTTTTGCAGATAGCGAACCTTTCATTAAAGAACTGATATTGCTTAATCCTCTGTTACGTTTACGTGATCGTCGTATGTATAATTTACCTAATAATACGCACTACGACCATCATAATGACTCTTACAAGGTTGATTATCATAACAAAGGAATTGAGAGCGAGGCTTTTCAGGCAATTTCTCACTTTTTTGCCAACATTACTACTGATGAAGACCTCAATTCAGCTCGCATGCAAGATGCTATTGAGGTATTAAACACTATTGCCTCAAAATACCTGACTAACTATCAGAGTAATTATGATGCTCAAGAGCTCCATGCTAACTTTTATAAGCCTCGTACTGCACGTGAAATTATTAGCCATCCTGTCTCGGTTGCATCACTGGGCACATTAAAAGCAGCTGTAGCAGATGAGAAGCCTTCTAGATCCAAGCTTTTACTCTCCTTATTGGCAGGCGCTTTGTTAATGTCTAAAGGCCAAAGGGAAATTGATGAGTTTTCACGACCAATTTTAATTTTGGAAGATATAGAAAGCCGCTTCCACCCTACTTTACTGTTAAGCTTGTGGTCAATTTTACAAGTATTACCTATTCAAAAAATTGTAACCACTAACTCATCTCAGCTGCTGTCGGCTATTTCTTTACATAACCTACGCCGCTTATGTAAGCAATACTACGATGTTCGTTGTTTCCGCATTAAAGATAAGGCCTTTAATGTTGATGATGAACGTAAAATTGCTTTCCACATTAGAATGAGCCGTCCTAGTGCTTTATTTGCTAGATGTTGGATTTTAGTTGAGGGTGAGACTGAGGTTTGGCTACTCAATGAGATTGCATCTGTTTTAGGAATCAACCTAGCTAGCTCAGGTATTAAGCTTGTAGAGTTTGCTCAATGTGGATTATATCCACTAATTAGATTAGCCCGTCAAATGGGTATTAATTACCACGTTTTAACTGACGGAGATGACGCTGGTCGCCATTATGCCCAAGCGGTAAGGGACTTTGTTGGTAGCCGCAATTTACCTGATTACTTATCAGTAATGCCTCATGTTGATATTGAGCACTATTTTTATACCTCAGGCTTTGCTGATGTTTATCAAAAAGCTGCCAATATTGAAACTAAGCAGCTCTCAAGCAAGCATGTACCTAACTATCTGACTAATGTCTTAATCAAAGATCTCGAGTCAGATCCTGATACTGTAGATAAGCTCAAACAGCATTTGTCTCTTAATACCAGTGCTTTAGCCTCTAATGAGGCTCCAAGCTTACCTACAGATGAGGCTAATGCCTCTGCTAATCAACATTATGACAGCAAATTAGCTGCCGCCTCAGAGCAGATTAACTTTGATGACTTTACCTTAAAAAACCACAATCTTGATAGTGTTATTAAGAGTGTCTTAAGCTTCAATCCCAATAACCTGAGCGAAAAGCTGCCTAATATCTTGGCCCGTGGTAAATTCAAAGGTAAGAGTAACAAGGCTAAACAGTTCTCTATTAAAGAGCTGAGCAAGGCCGATGCTTCTAAACTTAACCAGTATCTTAATGAACTAGTTAAATCTATGCCTCAAGCTAAAAATGGCATTTCTAAGAAGCAAAGCATGATGCTCAACACTATTAAAGAACTGCATACTTTGCTAATACATCAAGTAAACCGTAATGAGCAACGCTTAAAACAGCTCAAGCAAAATGCTATTGCCAATCTCCATCAACAAATTGCTACTGAGCATGAGGGTGAGGGTGAGGGTGAGGGTGAGCCAATCTGCGCTATGAGCTTAGATGAGCAAAACAAATCTTTACAACAGCTTAAAGCTTTAGCAGCTCAAGCTATTGTTACAGAACGTGATTTTGCCAAGGCTAAAAACTTTGAGCGCTCTACAGGTAAAACCACGAATGCTATCTACGGAGCCCTTGATGACAAGGAACTCTCCAAAATTGGTTTATCTACTAATAAGGTGATCTCTTTTGCTATCCATAAGAAGACTAAACCAGGACTGGCTATCTTAATAGGAGAGGCCATGCAGCAGCGAGGCCCTGATAGTGTTCCTTTACTGTTTAGAACCATGTTTAGAAAGCTCAAGCGTATCACTCAAAACGATAGTGGCCTTTATTAGCACAGTCCCTCATAGCTTACCTAACCTTACCTGACCTGACTTAGTCAGGTCAGGTAAGCTATAGCCAGAGCTGAGCTTTGCAAAGCGCAGCTTTGCTTGGCTTAGCGCAGCGGCACAGATCAGCTGCGCAGCGCCGCTGCGCTGAGTAAAAAAAATCCCTCGCCACAGCAGTGGAGAGGGATATTTTTGTTGGTATCTTGCAAGAGATTATTGCTAATTTAAGATACCAGCCTCATTTAAAGGGCGATGGAAAACGTATTTGGATAAAAATGCCAAGAACATACCGTAAATTGGGACAAAGATAGCTAAGCAAACAATAAGCTTAACAGCATAATCAACCCAAGCTAAATGTACCCAGTTTTCTGCCATGTAAGGATCAACACACTGATAAAAAGCAATGGAGAAGAAGGCAAAGGTATCTAATAAATTACCAAAAATTGATGATGCAGCTGGGGCTGGCCACCAAGCCTTAAGCTTACGTAAGCGCTGGAATACTAAAATATCCATGAGCTGACCGAAGATGTAAGCACCAAAGGAAGCAGCTGCAATACGGAATACAAAAATGGAAAAAGTAGCTAAAGCACCAATACCTTGGTAATCACCAAAGGCAAAGATAGTACCGACAATATAAGAAGCTACTAAAGCTGGGAACATAGCAAAGAAGATTACTCTACGGGCACGCTCGGCTCCATATAAGCGCACAGTTAAATCAGTAGTTACAAAAACAAATGGGAAAGTAAAAGTACCTACTGTGGTTTCAATTCCTAATACTGTAATAGGAATTTGTACAGCATAGTTACTTAGTACAATAATGAAGATATGTAATAAAAAAAGGCGGCGTAATGGAAAATCTTGCTGCTGCATAGCTTATAGCTCTTCAATTATTAAAAGTTTTAAACAACTTTGATCAGGAAATACTTAGCGTAAACTAAATACAAACAGATAGGACAATTAGGGAAGAAAGATGCAATAGGAGCTAAGTTATAAAACAAGAAAATAAGGGTCAAACTAAGCACCAGCTTTATTAATAATAAATAGCGCCCGCACTTGAAGACTAATAGTCCAAGTGATAACGCACTATCTTACTAATTAAAGCTTGCCTCTTACCTAAATTAATTAAGTCAACCATCATGTAATATGCTGATCAAACTCCTGCTTAATTAGCTCAATTACTAAATAAGCATTAGGTTGAGGCCAGTACTCTTGTCTGCCACCCAAGATGCTGCTCAAAGCAGCTGTACCAGCATTTAACTAATTAATAGCTAAATATGTGCGTGCAATTGTACACTACAATTTGCCTAATGTATCGCATTGCTCCATTTTTTTCCTTAACCTTAACCTTTGCATAGGCTTAACGGTCTAAAACCGTAGTTAAGATTATGGTGCTGTAGCTTATTAGTATTTGATAATATCAATTAAGTTAGCTACTTTTGCAGTCTTTTTTAGCGGGAAAATAAGATCAACTTTTATAATTAAGCCCATAGCTTAATGCAAAATCTTGTATTATTACTATCTTTTAGAGTGTACATTCTTTTGTGTAGGTATTTGTTATGAGTAAGTCAAATCAGTTAATACTTATTGATGGTTCATCTTTCTTATATAGAGCTTATTTTGCGGTAAGGCAAAATTTCTCTACTAAAGATGGAGTGCCTACTGGTGCTACCTATGTACTTACTCGCATGTTTCGTTCCTTGCTAGACCTTTATAAGGGCAACAAATTTATTGCTGTTTTTGATGCTAAAGGTCCAAGCTTTAGAAATGAAATGTATGACCAATACAAGGCTACCCGCCCTCCTATGCCTGATGATTTGCGTCCACAAATTGAATTTGCCCACTCCATGGTCAGAGCTTTAGGTATTCCACTAGTGTCAGTCTCTGGTGTTGAGGCTGATGACGTTTTAGGTTCCTATGCTAAAGATGCTGAGAAAAAAGGCATTGATACTGTAATTTGTACTGGTGACAAGGACTTAGCTCAATTAGTTAATGAGCATATTACCTTACTAGACACCATGAAGAATGTGCACTACGACGTGGATACAGTTAAAGAAAAATTTGGCGTGGCTCCTGAGTATATTATTGATTTTCTAGCTCTTAAGGGTGACTCTTCTGACAATATCCCAGGCATGAAAGGTGTAGGCGATAAAACAGCTATCAGCATTATTAATAGCCTAGGTGGTATCTTATCTATTAAAGAGCATCTTGATGAGGTAGCTAACCTATCATTTAGAGGCGCAGGCACTTTTAAAGATAAGTTCTTAGAGCAATGGCCTTCTATTGAGCTAAGCTATCGCTTAGCAACCATTAAATGCGATGTTGAGCTTCCTTTAGATATTAACGAAATCACCCCTCCACAAGAGGATCATGACAGCTTAATAGCCTTATTTGAGCGCTTAGAGTTCCATAAATTTGCAGCAGAGCAAAGAGCTAAAAAATCCAGTAGCCAAAGCCTGGAGGTAGAACCTGTCGCTAAAAATGGTCAGCAAGATCTCTTTAACAATGCTGCTACTCAAGATACTAGCAATGACTCAAGTAACCAAGAGCAAGAAGTAGCAACACCTATCCAAGGCAGCTTATTTGGCACTAGCGATTACGAGGCTCATCAGCAAGTTGATAACTACCGTCAATACTTTAAAACAGTATTGAACAGCCAAGATCTAAATGAGCTTATTAATGATATTAATCAAACTAAGCTTTTTAGCTTCCATATTGCAGCCTCCGAAGGTCACCCAACTGATGCCACTATTATAGGTATTAGTATTTGCACCTCTGATAAGAGTGCTTACTACATACCTTTTAATCATAACTACATTACTGCTCCTGAGCAGTTATCCTATGAAGACACTGTTGCTCTATTAAAGCCTATTTTTGCTGATGAAAGCATTAAAAAGATAGCCTATGACCTTAAGCTCATGCGTCTTTATTTGCATTTTGCCAATCTTCCAATCAATGGTTATCTTGCAGATCCTATGATTGTGGCTCACATCTTGGACTCATCACGTAAAGTTGATTTAGCTTTCCTCTCAGAGAGCTTTACTAAGTACACTTCAATGAGCTTAGATAGCATTAAGGAAAACAAAAAAGATCCTATTTGCACTATTGCTGTTGAGAAATATAGTGATTATGAGTGTGAGCAAGCCTTAATGGCTTATCGTGTTTACCATGCCTGTATGAAAGACCTCTCAGCTATGGAACATGGTGAAGAGCTCGTTGCTTTTGACATGAAGGTTTTAGATGTTCTCTTTAATATGGAGAAAACTGGCACCTATATTGATGGCAATGAATTAAATGAACAAGCTCGCACTTTAAAATCATCCTTAAATTTGATTGAGCAGGACATTTATGATTTAGCCAACACTCAATTTAATATTAATTCTCCTCGCCAATTAGGCAAGGTATTGTTTGATGATCTCAATATTCCTTATCCACGTAAGAGCAATAAAAAGGATCAAAATGGCAATAAGAAATACTCTACTGCTGACGATATTCTAAGTGATATTGGCGACGACTTTGACATTGTACGTAAGGTGCAGCGTTACCGCATGCTCTCAAAGTTAGTTTCAACCTATACTGATAAGCTCCCTCAGCTAATTTCTCCTAAAACAGGACGTATTCACACCTGCTTTAATTTAGCTGGTACCGTAACAGGCCGCTTATCAAGCTCTGATCCTAATTTGCAGAATATTCCATCTCGTACCAAGGAAGGTAGACAAATTCGCAGTGCTTTTGTGGCTCCTAAGGGTTATAAGATTGTATCTGCTGACTACTCTCAAATTGAGTTACGTTTAATCGCTCATTTTGCCAATGATCCTAATTTAATTGCTGCCTTCAATAATCATCAAGACATTCACCGTGTAACAGCTGCTGAGGTCTTAGATAAGAGCATTAATGACGTTACTGATGAAGAGCGTTCTCATGCCAAAGCTACTAACTTTGGTCTTATGTATGGCATGTCAGCACATGGTTTAGCTAAGCAAACAGGCATGTCCAATGCTGATGCTAAGGCCTATATTGAAAAGTACTTTAGTAAGTATCCAACCATTAAAACTTTAATGGATAATATCATTAAAGATACTAAGGCTCATGGCTATACCACTACCATTAAAGGCTTCCATATTGTCATTAATGGTATTACCTCTACTGGTGCTATTATGAGAGGCGCAGAAAGAGCTGCGATTAACGCACCTATGCAAGGAAGTGCTGCTGACATCATCAAGATGGCAATGATTGAAGTTGATGAATACATAAAAACCTTGCCTCAAGATGCAGTGCATATGACTATGCAAGTACATGATGAGTTGGTTTTTGAGGTTAGAGAAGATATCGTAGATACCTTCTGCAGCAAGATTCAACAAATTATGGAAAATGTAACCCACTTATTAGTGCCTCTTGAGGTGGGCATTGGAGTGGGTTCATCTTGGGCAGATGCTCACTAAAATTTAGATACTAATCTTTCAACAAAGAGAGCCTTTTAGGCTCTCTTTGTTTATCGTAATTAGGGATATTATTATGGCTATTTCCAATACTAATAAACCACAGTTACCCAATCTAAGCGTTGCTATTGTTAATGGCAAATATAGCTATCTGTGGCCTTATACTACCAAAATTGTTAATGGCCGTATGGTGCGCACTAAAGGTAAAAAATCGGTTGGTTCCATTCAAGGTGGAGGACAGACAGGCCTAGTTATTTGGAAAGAAGAGTTTTTAGCCCAATATCCTGAACTAAAAGCCTTTGATGTCTATCGTGTTGAGCTCAAAAAAGGCGATCAAATTACTCCTGGTGAGTACGAATTTGTTTTTGTTGATAAAGCCAAAAACTCAGGTTTAAACCGCAGAAAAGATATCTTTCAAGCTGGAGCTACTTGGGTATTAGATCAACTGCTTGCTAATACTCCTTTACTTAGAGCTTTGAATAATACTTTTTACAAAGACCAATCAGCTAGCAAGATTATTTCTTTAGCTTACTTTGTGCTGTTATCTCGCTCTTTGGATTTTAATAACTATATTAATGGGGTAGGCTCGATCAGACTACCATTCCCTAAAGCTTTAACCGAAAGAGATATCAACTTATTTTTAAAAGAAATCTCTGATGTTCAAATTGCTAAGTTCTTTGATGAGCTCCAATATCGCTATGGTGAGCGTAGCTCATTGAACCAACAATTTTATGTCATAGAGCACTCTTACCCTAACAACCTGATTAATAATCTGGTTCAGGGCCATAAAGCTCTATCTTGCTCTAACAATAATTTACATAACGCTATTAAAAAAGAGACCCAACAAGCCCGTTGGCGCACTGCTAAAGTACAAAATGCTCTATCTACTATGGCTCATAGTCTTGATGACAGGGCTTTTAGCTTAGTAAGTAGCTCCAATGCTATGCCTTTATTCTCAGGCACCTATAATAGCCGCCATTTTTCTTTAGATGAGATTTTGCTCTTTTGCCAACATCGTGTGTTAGTTCCTATTAACAAAAGAGACTTTAACACCAGTAAAGACCATCTGAGCCAAGAGTATCTTGAAGCTAGCACAGGTGGCTTTAATGATATTAAAGCTAGCGATACGCCCGATCTCATGAGCTACATTGGCTCCTATAGTGATAATGGCCAGATTTTTTCCTTATCTCAATTTGAGCTTGATTATGACCATCAAGAAAACTTGAGCTCTTTTGAGCTTAACCCTCTTAAGAGCAGCGCCCCAGCAGGCAGTGCGCCTGCTGGCAGTGCGCCAGCTAACAGCACTCATGCAAGCGCAGAGCCTAGCGCCGCCAGTGCAGGCGCAAGCGCCAGCACTGGCATTAGTGCTGGTGCTGGCGCTAGTGCTGGTGCAGGCGCTGGTGCTGACAAGAGCCTTAAGAGTGATGATGAGGGCGGCAAGAGTGTGCTGTTAGCTAGCCAGGCACTGCGCAGCCCTTTAAGTAAAAAGCTTGGGAGCAAAGTACTTACTAGCGCTAGCAGTAATGCAGGTAATAGCACTGGTTTTAGCTCCAACTTGGCCTTTAGTGCTCCTGCGATGAGTAATCCTGAGCCTACTGTATCCCAAGCTGTAGCTAAGCCAGAAAATGTCGATACCGCAAATCAAGCTTATAGCGTGACTTTAATTAGTGATAGTCATAATAAATTGTTATCTCAACTATGCTCTTTATGTCAAAACAAGCAGAGCTTTATGTTGCGAATTACTGATAACAACTATGTGATAAATCATTGGGCTGATCACTTTATAGATCTATTAATAACTAACGCTAATTACTCAGTGGCTAATCAAGAATTTTCTCTTAACACTGACCTTACTTTGTCTTTTACTGACCCAAGCTTAACTCAAGTAATTAAAGGCAAATTGGGCAAACTAGTTAGCATTAATAAAAAAGTACGTCAAAATCTAGCGTTAAATATCAAGTTAGATTTAGGTTCTTTATTTAATCAACTTCAAGAGCAAGAAAACAGTTTGCTTAACCGTGAAGAAGGCGATGGCGATACTCTTGGCTTTTGGGATATTAACCGCTGTTTAAAATTAACTACTTTAGATAAGCAAAAGCAGATTGATGACAAGCTTGAGCAAATGTTATCTGAGATTAAAGATGAGATGTCTTATGATAACAACTTCTCTAAAGCAACTTTATTAAAGTTAAAACGCCTTTGTAAGTATTTACTAAAGCTTAATCACCAAGCTTTACCTATAGTGCTTAGCAATAATAAGGTAAGCATGGATCAAGCTTGTTACGCCCACCAACTCTTGAGTGCTAAAGAACAATTTTATGACTTTATGAGCTGGGATATTTTCAAAGTAGAAAGACTAATGTTTGATCCTTTTACTTATCTGATGCGTCCTGAGATCTCGCAACTATTAAGAGCTAAACTCTTTATTTTATTTATCTCTAGCTCTTTATATAGCATGATCCAATGTGCCACTTTTAATAAGGATCAAAGCTATGGCACCAATGAGGTTCGTAAGAGTTTAGGCTTTGATAATCCCGATCAGTATTTAAAGCTAGTTAATAGCATTAGCGCAGAGCGTAAAAGCGAAGGTCTGATCTATTGCGATCTTAATATGGAGCAGCAATCACTCTTAGAGTATTTAGATATTAATGCTCCTGCAAAAGAAAGCTTTGATAATGTCAATTCTGATAGCCAAGTTGCTATGCGCAACTATGAAACCCACAACGACTGGTTTTCATAAAAAATAAAAGGGCAACTTAACTTAATAAGTTGCCCTTTTATTATTATTGGCTAACCAATAACATTATTGACGCTTCATAGCACCAAAGAATTCTTCATTGGTCTTAGTCATAGAGAGCTTATCTAATAAGAACTCCATAGCCTCAATTTCACCCATTGGATGTAAGAACTTACGTAAAATCCACATCTTTTGGAGCTCATCGGCTGAGGTTAATAATTCCTCACGACGAGTACCAGAGCGAGTAACATCAATAGCAGGGTAAACACGCTTATCTGCAATCTTACGAGATAAGTGTAATTCCATATTACCTGTACCCTTGAACTCTTCGTAAATAACTTCGTCCATCTTAGAGCCAGTGTCGATTAAGGCAGTACCAATAATGGTTAAAGAGCCACCCTCTTCTACATTACGAGCAGCACCAAATAATCTCTTTGGTCTTTGTAGAGCATTAGCATCAACACCACCAGTTAAAACCTTACCAGAGGCAGGTACTACGGTGTTATAAGCACGAGCTAAACGAGTAATAGAGTCCATGAAAATAACTACATCGCGCTTGTGCTCAACTAAACGCTTAGCCTTTTCAATAACCATTTCAGCCACTTGAACGTGACGAGCTGCAGGCTCATCAAAGGTAGAAGCTACCACTTCACCATTAACCATACGGCGCATTTCAGTAACTTCTTCAGGACGCTCATCGATAAGAAGCACAATTAATACACACTCAGGGTTATTGACGCTAATAGAGTGAGCTACATTTTGTAATAAAACGGTCTTACCAGCCTTTGGAGGAGCTACGATTAAAGCACGTTGGCCCTTACCAATAGGAGCGGTTAAGTCAATAACACGAGCAGTAATATCTTCTTTGGAGCCATTACCTAACTCAAGGCGCATACGTTCTTCTGGGAAGATTGGAGTTAAGTTTTCAAAAAGGATCTTATTGCGAGCTTTTTCTGGCTGCTCAAAATTAACAGCATCTACCTTTAATAAAGCAAAGTAGCGCTCACCCTCTTTTGGAGGACGAATTTTGCCAGAAATAGAGTCACCTGTACGTAAGTTAAAACGACGTACTTGAGATGGGGAAACATAAATATCGTCAGGACCAGCTAAATAGGAGCTGTCAGCACTACGTAAGAAACCAAAGCCATCAGGCAAGATTTCAATTACACCCTCACCAAAAATGTCTTCACCCGTGCGTGCACAGAGCTTAAGTAGGTTGAAGATAATTTCTTTTTTCCCTAAGCGAGCGGTATTTTCAATACCAGCTTGCTCACACATATCAACCAATTGTGCAACGGGGGTGTTTTTTAATTCATTAAGATTCATATTTTTTTCTACGCACGGCAGGAATAGATAGAGACAAATATAAAGTACATTTAATACTTATCTTTAACTAACACAGGCATTTTAAAACGTAAGTCCCTAATGCTTACAAAATAAAGAGCCCTCTTATGAAAATTACTTATTAGCAATTCATAAGCTAAGGAAACTGCTCTTTTTCTTTACCAATCTTTCTAGTAATTAATTAAAAACAAAAAAGATTAGGAAAGCTTTGCTCTAGGAGTCCAGAAAAAGAATAGAAACAGTTGTCAAAAAAAATAAAGGTAGGATTAGTGTGATCTGTTCTTGCGGTCTTACTAACCACTTTAATCTCTCTCATTAATAGACCCAAAGATCTTTTAAAACTAAAAGAGACTAATTAACCTTACAACAAGCACAACCTACACAAGCTTATCGTTAATATTTTGATTATTAGAAAGGTTGAGGAGGGGTACTTGAAAGATTTGGTCTTATTCACAGTTATCCTAAGTATTTAATTTTAGAATTACTATGGATAAAGAGCATAACATCATGCTTTTAGGGAATTGGCAATAATGTGTATTATTGCTATGCGCACATAATATCACATTTTTTTAAAACTGGCTAAAAATCGCCATTTATACTAAAAAAAGTTTTTACCCCCTGTTGGAGCATTACTTAGCTAAGCTTTTACTTACCATTCTTTGCCTGTCTTAGCAGCGAAAATTTAAGATAAAAGCAAAAATATTTCAAAATTAACATACTCAAGCTTAATGATAAGATAGACTAAACAATTCTTATATTAGGCACCAAATAGAGTTCACTCTCTATTATCCATGCTTTTTAATTTAATGAGTTAGTATTGTTTTCGAGCCTAACCACAAGGACTTTATTATGCGTTCTATTTGTGTCTTTAGTCATAGCATAATAATAAAGCTTACTTTAATGCTGATAATCGCATTGGGCTTAAGCTCTATTAGCTATGCTTATGCCCAAACAACAGAAACTACAGCAAGCACAGCAAACACTGATAGCACTCAACAAGCTAATATAGCAGATAACAGTAAGAGCCATGACTCTGCTGACGTGGCTATTGGCAATGCTTTGGGCGTGTTATTAAAGCCAGATATCAGCTCAAGCGATATTGTCGCTGACCCTCTTAATGGTCAATCCCATAATAAAAAGAACCAGCATCAAGCAGAAGATGCTCATAAGCCTTTTATTCCTACTCATGAATATATATCTGAAAGACTAGCTAATCTTGATAAAGATCCTTCTTTAAATGCTATTGAAAAAGAGCAAACTTTAGCTTTTCTCAAACGCATGCAAAACCGCATTAATCTCTATGACTCCTTAGCCAAAGAGGAGGAGATGATTAACTCTGAGCTTATTCAAAGCAACGCTATGATTGGCAACTTGGAACAGGCTTTGAGTGAGGCTAATAATGTTTATAGCCAAGATCCTCCAGACATCAAAATTGAGGATATTGATGAGATCAATGCTTTAATCAACCAATTGAGTGTCCAGCAGACCAAGGTACAAGCTCAGCTCAATGATGCTACCTCTGCTTATAACTCATTGCAGACTCTCCCATCAAGAGCTCAAAATCAGATCACAGCTAACAATACTGAATTATTTGAAATTACCAAAAGGATTAATGACCCAACTATCCGTCTGCTCCCAGACGAGGTCAAGCTCTTACCTTTTGAAAGCTATGTTTTAAACAAACAAAATAACTTACTACAAACAGAGCTTAAGTCACTTAATATTTTCCAAGACATTGCTAACTACAAAATACGCATTAATTCTTTACATAGAGACTATATTAATAAGTATTTAGCTAAAGCTCGTAATAAGCAAAATACCTTAATGAGCTCTGGTGTCATTAGCAATAGCAATGATCAAAAGCAAAATACTACCCCTATTCCAGCAAAACTGGCCACTGAGGTTAAGTCCAATACTGAACTTACCGCCAATATTGACAAAATTTTAGTGGATAACGCTAAGCTTAAAAGAGACCTACAATCTGTTACAGAGGCTTTAAATACAGCTCATCAAATTGAAAAGAACATCCAAGAGCAGTTATCTGATCTCTCAGGTAGCGTAATTTTGTCACGCCTATTAAATAGACAACAAAGTGAACTACCAAAGCTCTCCATATCTTTTAAATTGGACGAATTAATTCCTAACTTAAATTTATGGATGTACGAATTACGTCGCTATCGTGAGCAAATCTTTGATGTACAAAGCTATGTAGATCAAATTATTCGCAACGATAAGGGTTATGAGCCTTATCGTGAGCAATTAATTCAACTCATAAGACATCGTCGCTCCTTATACGATGAGCTTTATAATGCCATGTCTGATGGTGTAACTTTAGCTATTGAGTTAAGAGCTAAATACAATGAATTTAACTCTACTACCTCTCGCTTAAAGACAGTAATTAATGACCACCTCTTCTGGCTTACCTCTAATCAGGGAATAAGTGTTGAGTTCTTTGTTAACCTCTACCCTACTTTAATTTTGCAATTGCGAGATTTAAATCGCTATCTATCAAGCGAAACTGTCATTGAAGAGACCCTGACCAACTACTTAAAATTACTTATTCCTTTGATTATATTGGGCTTTATATTCCAAAAAGCCCATCCTTACTTTAGAAGATTAACCAATGAGTTAGCTTTACGTTTAGATAAAGATAGTGATGGCTACTCCATTACGCCTAAAGCTCTCTTTTGTCATTGCTTCTTAATCCTACCTAAGATGACAGTAATCACTTTGATAGGTGCACTATTCATTTTCTTGATTTTGGATAGGTTTGAAGATCAAAAACATGTAACTTTATTGTTAGCTCTCCACTTGATGTGTTTCTTATATATGCGTCAAATTATGGAGCCTAACTCTTTAATGCAAAGACACTTCTCTATGGCTCCTAGCATTATTAAACAAAACCGTATGCTAGTTGACCAAATTTGGTATGTAAGTATCCCTATGCTTACTATTGCCAATATGCGAGAGGTTGAGCCTAATAAGATTTCTGGAGATGTGATTGGCTACATTCTCATGCTGCTAGGATTCTTATATTTAACCTTCTTTGCTATTGTTACTGTTAAGCGTATGCTGACTCAGTACACACCAACCATGACTTTCTGGGCTTTATCCATTGTAGGCATCCTAACCCCATTAACTATTGTCATCATGTTAGGCTTAGGTTACTACTACACTGTGATTCAGCTTTTAAATCGTGTAGCCATTACGCTTTACATAGGATTTGCTTATTTAATTATTTCTAATACCTTACGTCGTGAGCTTTATGTAGCTGAAATTAAAATCTTAAAAAAGATCAGACAAAAGGTGATTTTAAATCAAGACAATGATCAGCAAGCACATAGCAACACTAACGCTAATTCTTTTGGCGCTCGTTTTGAGTCCTTTAGATTAGAGTTGGTAAACAACCGTGCCTTTAAGCTATTTAATGCCATCTTATTAACTATTAGTGTGTACTTTATGTACTTACAATGGAATGATTTAGCTGGTGTATTAACTTACTTAGATAAGATCTATCTGTGGCAAAACGTTAATGTGGTTGATGGTAAAACTATTACCAGCTCACTATCTTTTGGTGACATCTTACTAGCTATTGTGATTGTGATTGTAGCAGTAGTCTTGAACCACAATTTACCAATGTTAATTGAGCGTCTCTTTATGCTGCGCTCAGGAGTAGCTGCTAAGAGCACCAGTTATACCATTAAGCTAATTACCTCTTATGTGATCACTGGTCTTGGTATTATTTTTGCCGCTGGTGCCTTGGGAATTAGCTGGGATAACTTACAGTGGTTAGTTGCTGCTTTATCTGTGGGTCTAGGTTTTGGTCTCCAGGAAATCTTTGCTAACTTCGTATCTGGTCTGATCATCTTATTTGAACGTCAGATACGTGTAGGCGACATTGTGACCATTTCTAACCTCTCAGGTACAGTAAATAAGATACGTATTCGTGCTACTACCATTGTGTCTTTTGATAACAAAGAGGTGGTGATTCCAAATCGCCAATTTATTACCACAGCTTTAACCAATTGGTCATTGTCTAACACTGTGACTAAGATTGAGTTTGCTATTGGTATTGCCTATGATGCCGATCCTAATAAGGCTAAGGACATCTTAAGAGGCATTATTCGTCGCTGCCGTGATCTTAATAGAGAAAAGAAACCATTGGTATTTATTAAGAGTTTAGATGCTAGTGCAGTGACTATTATGTGCGAGGTTTTTGTAAACGAAATTGGTAAGCGCAAGGCCGTTTATGATTACCTCAGCACCGAAACCTTACGTCTCTTTAAGGATCACAATATTGAGATCCCATTTGATCAATTAGATGTAACTATTCGCAATCTTGATAATGACAATACTGTTAGCTATAGCCAAAAAGATATGATTAAGGCTGCTGCTATGGGAGCTGCTCGCAAAAAAGCTGCGCTTCCTATAGTTGAAGAATAGTTTTACTTAATTAATTACTTACAAGGCCGCTTTTAGCGGCCTTTTCTTTATCTTGGCTCTAGCTTGTCGTTAAAAAATCATAAAAAAATGCCGTTTCCCTATGTCTTAAAATAGTTTTCAAAATTAGTTCCCAAAAATTTATTATACTCTAGGGCGGTTCCTATGGAGATTTTAAAATGGCATACCCCCTTGATTTGAAGCTAACTGTTGTAAGACACGTTC
>NZ_JALKIM010000082.1 GCF_023050945.1 Anaerobiospirillum sp. NML120448
ATACAACATTTTGGCAAAAAAATGGATCAAAACGATCCAAATTTTCACACTAAATTTTTAGGTTTTTCTTTAAGCACCAATCGATACCTATCAATAATGCCGGGCTATGGTTTTCAATTTAACCACTAGGCCGTGCTTAGGGGGCTTAGTAATAGGCAAATGTAAGTAGCTTAGCTCTTAAAGCCTAATTCCCTTCTATGCATATCTCCTGTTACACCACGGAACAGATTGACATTGTCATCAGCATCTTTAATGCCTTTATGATAATGAGACATTTGTTCCCTGTTAAAACGCACGCTATGTTGTCGTAATTCACGTAAGTGAGGATAGGTAGCTTGAATATATTGCTCTATAAGCAAAGTTTCTTGCTCCTCATAAACAAAGTCATCAATCTTTTGAGAAACGGAAGACAGCCATCCTCGTAAATAAGCCTTAGTAGCTTGTCTGAGACGTGATTCGCAGGAACTTTTAATATAAAAAAAGGATTTATAAAGCTTAGGTAAACTAGTGCAGGTTTTGCGAAATGTTTCTGGATCGCGGATATAACCAATACTTGTAAAGTATTCAATCATTTCCTCAAGTAGTTTACTGCGGTATGAGGCAAGAAAATTCTTTTTAGCAATAGCCAATTGACGGGCAATCACAGTAAAAACATAGCCAGCAGTTTCAATACGATCATTAGGGCCAATAAAACAGACACCTGAAATGGCTGTTCTGGAATTATTGTGCTTAGAGATTACAAGAAAGGTAACGCCAAAGGAACGACTGATAATATCGCCTAATAAAGTATATAAGCGGCCATCTTTTAAAATAGTAGGGATACTCTCGTTATGCTCACTAATAGCAGATAAAGAGACATCAGTCATGGTAACAGAGTGCTCTTTCATAAGTTTTTGAGCACGCTCTAAAGCTATAGCTGCCTCGTTAGGATTATCACTTTCACTTAAGGCCAGAAGCTTACTAATCTTGTCTAGAATTTTTTGATCTGCCATGTTTTTAATCTTTCATTAAAAAGGCTGTAAAAAGAATAATCCTTCTACAGCCTTGGGTGAACAGTAAAGAAAAAAGTTTTTTCTTGTAAATTATTACTTGCTAAAAGCAAGTTGATTGCGCATTTGATTAACAAGAAAACTGATTACTTAAATTGGTTTTGTTCAGCTACATAGGTAAAGCCAACAGACTTGAGACGCTCTACTAGCTTATCCTCATCGATATCGTGAGTTTTGCATAAATCGTCTAAAGAAGAGCAATGATCACGTAATTTTAGATTAACTGCGGATAATAGGATGTAAGGATCCATAGTCTCAAATTTTTCTAAGATGTTAGCCATTTAAGCCACCCTCTTGTAAATGGGTTAATTACCTAAAAGCAAAGTATATAATCTGTAAAAATACGACATTCTCATATCGTAGTTGGATTATACTAGCATTCATTGATGGCTTTTGCACTATTTAGTACTCAACTTTGCTAGCTAGCTACAATTTTAGAATTTTTAATAAGCTTAAGGCTTGCTTTTTGTGAATCTTCAACTCACCTAAGCTCGTCCCCCAAACCCCAAGCCTAAGGCCTTGGCCAAGCCTTATTAGAGCATCATAGCTAAGTCACCTAATTACTAAAGTAAATCAGGCCATATGGCCTTAAGGACTAACGGCCCCAAGACCGCAAGGTCGCACTACCAAAGAGCTACAAGGCCGTAATGGCATAAGCCATAGGCCTTAGGCCTTATGGCCATAAAGCATTAAGGGCTTTAATCTATTGGACTTAAGGACAAAAGAACTTGTTCTTGTGGTCATGGCTATATACCAAGATTAAAGTCTAAGCTCTGTGTAGGGTAGGGTGTAAAAACAGTGTAAGTGGCAGCTGGGACGGGATGTAAGTTGGAAACAGGGGCTGCTGCAAACAGGGAACTGGGGACTGTCAACTGTAGGCGGGTAAAGCAAAAGGGCCCTGCTTAATGTCTAAGCAGGGCCCTTGTTCAATTAAGCAAAACTAGGTTGCTTATAAAACGGTAGCCTTGATAGTAGAGCGCATGAGCTTGGCCTTATCGAGGGCCTCTTCTACGTTAGCACCACGAGCAAGCATTACACCCATACGACGTTCGCCATGAACCTCTGGCTTGCCAAAGATACGCATTTGAGCGTGTGGGCCGCCAGCTTGAATGGCCTCTGCCATATTTTCATATTTAACCTTGGAGCCCTCGCCTTCTACTAATAAAGCAGCTGAGGCTGATGGAGCAATAAAGGTAATGTCACCAATAGGTAAGCCTAATAAAGCACGTACGTGCAGAGCAAACTCAGATTGATCTTGAGAGATCATAGTTACCATGCCAGTATCGTGAGGACGTGGGGATAACTCTGAGAATACTACAGGGTGCTCAGCACCTGGACAAATAAAGAGCTCAACACCAAAGAGACCATGACCGCCTAAAGCCTGAACTACAGTCTTAGCAATGCGCTCACACTCTTGTTGGATGTCATCTGGTAACTTATCGCCTTGCCAGGACTCGTGATAGTCACCATTTACTTGGTGGTGGAAAATTGGACGGCAGAAATGAATACCATCGCTAGCAGAAATAGTTAATAAGGTAATTTCTTTTTCAAAGCGTACAAAGCCTTCAACAATTACCTCAGCCATACCGCCACGACCTTCGCTGCAGGCCTTGTTCCAGCTGTTTTCAATATCCTCTGGGCCCTTAATGGTGCTCTGACCCTTACCAGAGGAGCTCATAACTGGCTTCATAATGCATGGGAAGCCAACCTTTTTAATTTGCTCCTTTACTTCATCTAAAGTAGTAGCAAAGAAGTATGGAGAGGTTGGTAAAGAGAGCTTCTCAGCTGCAAGGGTACGGATCTGCTTACGGTTCATAGTAATGTAAGCGGCCTTGGCAGTAGGAACAACGTGTAAGTTTTCCTTTTCCTCAAGCTCCATTAAAACAGGAGTAGCAATAGCCTCAATCTCTGGGATCACAAAGTCAGGCTTAATACGGTGAATGTGATCGGCTAATTGCTGAGGGTCTTTCATGTCAAAAACAGCTTTTTCATGAGCAACTTGCATAGCTGGTGCATCGTAATAGCGATCGCAAGCAACAACATGAACTCCCAGGCGCATCAACTCAATGGCAACTTCTTTACCCAGCTCGCCTGAGCCTAATAACATAGCAGTTGTGGAACGTTGGGTACTTGTTTCAAGGGTGAATGACATGGCTATTATCCCTGGCTAAACCTTTAACATGAAGAGGAACAATACTTAGTATAAAAAAGCACTTTTTAAACTAAGATTAATAAATCGATGGGCACATTATACAGCATTAAAACCAAGCGCCAACTTTTAAAAGTGCTTAATTTTGTCGCATGATATTGTTATTTGTTTGTACAGTGATAATTTTATGCCAAATTAGTGTAAAAACACCATAAATACGCCATCTATTAAAAATTATAGCGCTTTAACAAATTACAATTTTCCTTTATCATTACTGCTAAAATGCGCTCTTTGCATGTGCTCATCTTTTGCCCTCCGTTTTGCCCCATCCTCCATCCCCAAAACTCCAATCAGCTAAAACTTAAACTGTAAGCCAAGCAAACTGTAGCAACTAGCAACTAGCATTGCCACCACATCAGCTATTGCGGCCAACTTAGCAAGTCTCCACCAATGCTATTAGCTCCGCTGCACCGCTAGCACCGTTAGCACAGCAAATGCTGCTCAATCTGCTCTGGCGCTGTAGCTGTTGCTATAGCAGTTTTGGTATTGATAGCAGCCACCTATCTTTCAAATTAGTGCATTGTCGTGGCAGTTATGTGCGTTTTATCCTATAAAAACAGGACAATACGACAATGACGCTATAGGGATTACTGCATTGTTGTGCAATTGTATTTATTTCACGATTATCTCGCACAATAATGCTGACGTTGTCGAATTTTGAAAGATAGGTGTAGCAGCATAGGTAGTCCAAAACATAGTAAAGATAAGCTCCATCACAAGGCTCAGCACTAACTCAAACATAAAGCTGCCCCCAAGCCCTAAGCCAAAAATCAACTATAAATTTGGCCTCAGCCTATGCCTATGCTTAAGCCCAAGCTTTTATTTCTAATAGCTACTGTTTTCAAGTGTTGGCTTTATTTTTGGTAAAAGCATGGCATGTATCCATATAGGGAATGAGATAAAGTGCTAAACTTCAAATAACAGCTTATCAACCCACGGCTCTTTAGCCCATTTGGGTAGGTCATAGAGAACTAGTTGCTATGGCAATATAAGGAGGCAAGGATGGCCCTGACTCTCTTGAGTTTGCGTAAGAAAACTAAATTATTAGGTGGCATACCTTACTTGGTAAGATAGTCTAAACTAAGCCAGGCTAAGCCTGTTCAGGTCTGGTCAGGTTGGGGCAAGCCTTGGCAAATCACATTACCTCAAATCACCGCAAATCAAAGTAAGGCTGGCTTATGGGGTAAAGAGGACTTGCTATTTGGTAAGTTGTGGGTTTCAATTAGATAGGTACTGTAAGGCTAGTGGAGTGTTCACCTAATTATTGAAAAAACAAGATGCATTAAACTGTGAATTAGCGCTAATGCGCTCGGCATAAAACCTTGGATTTAGTAGCTTTGTACCGAAACTTAGTTTTTCCAAAAATTGGATGAAAATTTCACTAGAGCATGTTTGTGAGCATATAGATAGAGTGGAAGGGACTTTTGATGGAGAATAATATTAAAGAAGAGTTGCTTGAGCGTCGCTTAAGATGGCTAGTAGCTGAGCTTAGTAATGATACAGAAGAGTTTTTAGCTGCTCATCCAGAGCTTAAGTTCTATAGTGTCGGTTTAGATTGCAATAGCGAATATGGCACTATGCTGTTGTGCTTTAATACTCAAGAGGAGTTTGAAAAGACCTTATTTAAGTATCAAAATGGTGATTTTGCTGATAGCTATCAAACAGCTGAGGAAATATTGGATTTAAAGTTCAATACAGGCGATTGGGAGTATCAGGATGTTGCCTCATATCAGGTCTTTAGCTCTGATGAGCTTATGGCTATGTTTGGTGATGATGTTGATAGTCTTATAGAGTGCATGATGGACTTTAACTATAAGGTATTAAGAGCTTTTGTAGCCACGGAAGTATTTAAGATTATCCCAAAAACATCAGACTTTCAGCCTATTTGCCTTGATCATGAGGATGATGTGTTAGAGGCGCTAGAGCGCACCAAAGAAGTGTTACTCACAGAGCGCAGTTGTTAGGGGAAAATTACAAAGTATTGTCTAGGGCGTGAGCAAGGTTGCCTTTTTTATGTTTGTTTGTTGCTATCATATAAGAGAATATATGTAGAATTATTGTTAGCCAACATAGCATGCTATTGAGTGTTAGTTTTGACCTTATAGCAAGTCGCAATATTTTTATAATGTTTCAAAATAGGCTCTCATAGCACGAGCATGTGTTGCTGTGGTAATATTGAATTTATTGTTTTGTAGTCGTGCCTGATCTCAAGGTTAGTGAAAGGCTCAGCTAAAGGTAAGATAAAGAATAGTTTAGCGGTTTAGTTAAGTAGATCAAGCTCCCATAGGTAATAGGGAGTTAGGCTAATGTTAATATTGTTTATCGCTGCTTAGTTCTAAGTTAAAGATCTAAAAAGATATTTTGGGCCACTCATAATATGATAGCTATTTAATGTTTAGGCTAGGTTGAGTGGTGAAATGAGGAGATGGCCATGTTAAAGATCCTTGCAGATCACGCAATTCCCAATGCCCAGCAGATTTTTTCTGCCTTTGGCGATGTTGAGTTAAAGTACGGGCGTGAAATTTTGCCTGAAGATCTCAAGGGTATTGACGCTCTGATTGTGCGCTCAGTTACCAAGGTTGATGATGATCTCTTAAAGTATGCAGATAACTTAAAGTTTGTGGGCACAGCTACCTCAGGCATTGATCATATCGATAGAAAGGCTTTAGATTGTCGCAAAATTTCTTTTGCTGCTGCCCATGGCTGTAATGCTCGCTCTGTGGCTGACTATATCTTGTCAGTATGGATGGTTTTAGCCCAACGCTACAATCTTGATTTTTCTCAAATGTCTATCGGCATTGTAGGTTTAGGTCACGTAGGTACTCGTGTCTACCGCCGTGCTCAAGCCTTAGGCATGAAGACAGTATGCTGTGATCCTTTAAGAGCTTCACAATTTAGCTCTTTACTTGAGTCCATGCAGGGTAAAGGCGACCCACGTTATGGTGGCGAAGACGAAAAGGTTGCTGCCTTACGTATTCTCTCCGAGGGCGATGAGTTTTTATGCGATATGGATTTAGCCGATCCATCTTTATATTCTCATTCTTTAGAAGAAGCCTTAGCTTGCGACATTGTTACCTTACATGTGCCTTTAACTGAAGCTGGCCCTGATAATTTCTGTCCAACCCGCCATTTAATTGGTGCAGAGCAGTTGGCTAAGATGAAAGAGGGTCAAATTTTAATTAATACTTCTCGTGGTGCAATTGTTGATAATCGTGCTCTGTACAACTTATTATCCGAGCGTCCAGGCTTTATCCATGCATGGTTTGATGTTTTTGAAAACGAGCCAGATATTTTAGTTCCAGAGTTAATTCCTTATTTAGAGGGCTGTACTGCTCACATTGCAGGTTATGCTCTAGAGGCCAAGAACCGTGGTACTGAAATGATTGCCCAGGCTATGGTGGAAAAACTAGGCTTATCAGTTGAGTTTGAGGTACCTAAGGTGCCAGCTGATATTGCAAACATTGAGCTTAACAAAAATGCTGTGATCACTAATAGCTTACTTGGCCGTTTGGTCTTTAGCATTTACGACGTACGCCGTGATGATAGCCTCTTTAGAACCCAGTGTTACAATGGCCCAACTTTTGACTTTTTACGTAAACATTACGAAGAGCGTCATGAACTTAAAATGGTTTCAATTAAATGCTCTAGCCCAGAGCAGGTTCGTAAGCTCTATCACTTAGGTTTCCAAATTAGAACTGGCAACTAATAAGATCACTAGAACCAAGAACAATTTTTACAAGCCCGTCAGCACTTAGTGTCGATGGGCTTTTTGCTTAAAAATTTTGTGTGCACGTTCTTTGTCAGTATAATAGAGGATTGTTTATATTTTTTGCTAAGCAAGGTCGACAATAATGCAGAATTTTTTTGCTACCTGTCCTAAAGGACTGGAAAATCTCTTATTCCGTGAGTTAGTAGACTTAAACGCTAGCTCAGTCAAAGAAACTGTATCTGGTGTTTCTTTTAGCGGCAATATGGAATTGGCTATGCGTGTCTGCTTATACAGTCGCTTTGCCTCCCGTATTATTATGAATCTCAATACCTTTAGATGCGATGATGATACAGATTTGTATTTAGGCGCTAAGGGTATTGGTTATGAGCGTTATTTTGATTCTGATAAAACCATTGCTGTAAGCTTCAACGGCACCAATCGTAATATCCGCAATACTCAATATGGTGCTTTGCGTGTTAAAGACGCTGTTTGTGATCGCTTCGTTGAGTGTAAGCTTGAGCGTCCTGATGTACAAAAGAACAATCCTGATATTCACATCATTGCTACTTTAAAGAAAGGCGAATTAGCTGTAGGCATTGATTTATCAGGCAGTGCTCAGTTCTGGCGTGAGTATCATAGAACTACAGGTGCAGCTCCATTAAAAGAAAATCTAGCTGCTGCTATGGTGGTTCGTTCAGGCTTTAATGGTAGCCAAAACTTTATTGATCCAATGTGTGGCTCTGGTACTTTATTATTAGAGGCAGCATTATTAGCAACCGATACCGCTCCAGGCTTGGCTCGTAGTTCATATGGCTTTATGAACTTAAAAGATTATGACGAGAACAAGTGGCAAGAAATTTATAATGAGGCTCTCGAGCGTTCTAATCAAGGTAAGCGCAAGGCACAAGAATTAGGCGTTAAGATTTTTGGTTTTGATGCTGACTCTGCCGTAGTACAAAGAGCCCGTGACAATATTGAGCACGCTGGCTTTAGTGAGTTAGTAAGTGTTGAGCACTGCCTCTTAGACAATCTTACTAATCCTTGCCAAGGCGTTAATGAGTTGCCATGCGTAGTAGTAACCAATCCGCCTTATGGCGAGCGTATGGGCAATTTTAATGAGCTCATTTTGCTTTACACTACCTTAGGTCACAAGTTAAAGACCTTATTTAAAGGTGGTAGAGCTGCTGTTATTTCTACCTCTCAAGAGTTGCTCTCTTGCTTACGCTTATCTTTGGATAAGAGCTATCGCTTATTTAATGGTGCTCTTGAGTGTCAATTACGTGTTTTCAACCTTGACCATGAAAGTGGCGACCAAGCTCCACAAGCTGATGCTAATCAAGTATTAGTGGCTGTTGATTTCTCTAATCGTTTAACCAAGAACTTAAAGAACTTAGAGAAGTGGGCTAACCGTGAAAAAATCAGTGCTTATCGTATTTATGATGCAGATTTGCCTGATTATAATGCCGCCATTGATCGCTACAACCAATATTACATTATCCAAGAGTACCAAGCTCCTAGCTCCATTAAGGCTCATGTTGCACAAAAGCGTCTGTTAGACATGATTGCCGCTACTATTAAAGTAACTGGAGCCATTGGTGATGATGTTATTGTTAAGAGCCGTGAGAAGCAAAAAGGTGAGTCTCAATATGCCAAGCGTGATGATGCTTTAGGCCACTATATTGAGATTTACGAGCAAGATGTAGTTTTTAAAGTTAATTTACAGGACTATTTGGACACTGGCTTATTCTTAGATGCCCGTCCAATCCGCCGTTTAATTCGTTCTATGAGTGCTGGTAAAGATTTCTTAAATCTCTTTGCCTACACATGTTCTGCCTCAGTAATGGCTGCCTTAGGCGGTGCTAAGAGCACTACCTCGGTAGATATGAGCCGTACTTACCTAGATTGGGGTAAGGATAACTTTAAGATTAATGGCTTTGATTTAGATGGCTATAACGCTACAGGTAACCATCATTTTACTCAAGATGATTGCTTGTCTTATTTGTCTCGTGATCATGGTAAGACTTACGATTTAATTTATATTGATCCGCCAACCTTCTCTAACTCCAAGCGTATGGAAAAGAGCTTTGATGTACAGCGTGATCACTTATTAATGCTAGGTAATTTAACTCGCCATTTAAATGATGGTGGTGTGGTAATTTTCTGTACTAATAAGCGTAACTTCAAGTTAGATGATGGGGTTGCGCAGTATGGCTTTACTGTAGAAAACATTACTCCTAAGACCTTTGATCCTGACTTTAAGCGTGATCAGCAATTACATACTTGCTTTAAGCTCGTTTATAACCAGACACAAAAGCAAAAAGAGCCTGAGGCCTTGGTAACTAATACCATGAGAGCTAAGTGGTCTAAGGACTTAGAGGTTAAGCAAGAGCGCTTTAGCTATGCAGCTCAAATGCAAGAGCAAAGAGCTGATCGTGCTGATACTCGCTCCAAAGCTCAGCGCTCCTTTGACAAGGACACTAACCGCCGCCGTTATGACGATAGGGGCGGGCGTGCTTATAGCTCTGATGAGTATGAAAATGGCTATGGTCAAGAGCGCAGCTATAGTGCAGGTCGTGTCTATGGTGGCGTTAAGAACGAAGCTAATAACCACGAGGAAAAGCAGTCCCAAGGTAATTACTCACGTAACTGGGGCTATAGCTCTACTCGTTCTGGTCAATATCGTGAGGCTGATGAAAGTGCCTTACAAAGACAAAAGCGTAATGTAAGTCGACAGGGTAGCTCCATGCGCAAATTTGATCGTAAAGAAGAGCGCAAAGTAAGAGTTTGGGGCGCAAATGGAGTAAAGGATCTATAAAACCATGGCTTTAGTAACCTTAATGGAAGGCTCTTTAGCCTTTGGTGATGATGCTTTATTATCTAAAGCAGATTTTGCTTTAGAAGAGGGAGAACGTGTTTGTTTGGTAGGTCGTAATGGCACAGGCAAATCAACTTTGCTTAAGCTTTTTGACCGCCAAATAGAGCTTGATAGTGGCCGTATGATTTTCAAAGACGGCCTCAAAGTAAACCGTCTAGCCCAAGACCCACCTCAAGATGCTCAAGGTACTGTTTATACCATGGTAGCCCGTGGCATTGATGTGGTGGGCAATGCCTTAGCTGATTTTAAACTTAGTACTGATCTCAAAGAGCAAGAGCGCTTAGCTTCTTTTATTGAGCAACATGATGGTTGGGTAAAGGATGCTCTTATTTATAAAATCTTAAATAAGATTGATCTTGACCCTGAAACTCCACTAGCCTCTTTATCTGGTGGCTGGAGACGTAAGGTAGCTCTAGCTGCTGCCCTAGCCAATGAGCCTCAGGTATTGCTCTTAGATGAGCCTACTAACCACCTTGATATTGCTACTATTTCCTGGCTTGAGGAGTACTTATTAGGCTTTAAAGGTACTACTATCTTTGTTAGCCACGATCGTACTTTTGCCGACCATTTAGCTACTCGTATTGTAGAGTTAGACCGTGGTCAGCTTTATTCTTATCCTGGTTCTTTTGACGATTATTTAAGGTTGCGTGATGAACGCTTGCGCTTAGAAGAACTTGCTCGTGCTGAGTTTGATCGTGTCCTAGCCGAAGAAGAGGCTTGGATTAGACGTGGTGTTAAAGCACGTTTAGCTCGTAATGAAGGCCGTGTACGTAACTTAGAGGCTATGCGTAAAGAGCGCTCTGAGCGTCGTGACCGCCAAGGCCGTGCCATTATCAAAATTACTGAGGCAGATCGCTCGGGTAATATTGTTTTTGAGGCCGATAAGATTACTGTTACTTATGAGGGTAAGGATATTATCAAGGACTTCTCTCCTACAGTAATGAGAGGCGATCGTATTGGTATTGTTGGCCCTAATGGCGCAGGTAAGACTACTTTAATTAAAGTCTTAATGGGCCTAATGAAGCCTACTCACGGTTATGTGCGTATTGGTACTAATGTCGAGTCACAATATTTTGATCAATACCATGAGCAGTTAGAATTAGAAAAGACCGTAGCTGATAACGTAGCCGAAGGCAAGCAAGATGTGCTTGTTAATGGTCGTACTATCCACGTACTTTCTTATTTAAAGAATTTCTTGTATACTGCTCGTAGAGCCCGTTCTCCTGCTAAAGTCTTATCTGGTGGCGAGAAAAACCGTCTCATGTTAGCTCGTATTTTTGCCAAGCCATGCAATGTGCTTATCATGGACGAGCCAACCAACGATTTAGATTTAGAGACTTTAGACTTGCTAGAGGAGTTATTACAAAACTTCCCTGGCACAGTATTAGTAATTTCTCACGATCGTCGTTTTATTGATGAATTTGCCACTGAAACCTGGGTATTCGAAGGTGAAGGTCACATTGAGACTATTGTTGGTGGTTGGAAAGACGTTGAAGCCTATTACAAGCGCATTGGCAAGAATGTAGCTCAAGTAATTGCCAACAAAACCAAAGATGCTGACACTCAGTCTAAGAGCGAGTCAAAGGCTGACGCAAAAGCAGACGCAAAAAACGACTCAAATAGCGATTCAGCCTCAAGCGCTAAGTCTGATAACAAAAAGTCAGATAAATTATCCTTTACCGAAGCTCATGAGCTTGAGTTGCTCCCAGAAAAGATTGAGAGCAAGGAACTTGAGTTAGAGGCAGTAGACGCTCAAATAGCCGATCCAGCTTTGTACTCCAAGAGTGCTGATGAGATTAAGGCTGTCAATCAAAAGCGCACTGTGGTTCAAGAAGAACTTGATGCCCTTTATGAGCGTTTTGAGTTGTTGTTATCCAAATCCGAAGGCTAACAACAAA
Source organism: Anaerobiospirillum sp. NML120448 (assembly GCF_023050945.1). GTDB lineage: Bacteria > Pseudomonadota > Gammaproteobacteria > Enterobacterales > Succinivibrionaceae > Anaerobiospirillum. The sequence goes on from NZ_JALKIM010000082.1 coordinate 11,741, forward strand.
ACGTGGTGCTAAAGAATTAAAGTATCCTTAGGCGATTGCTCTTAGTACTGAAAACGTGGGGATGTAATACTAGCACCACAATTAAACAAAGCATCCCTACACTATCAAACATACAGCCATTCTTTAGGTAAGCAAGGCTAATCAGGCATAAGTTAAACAGCCTAAGCCCTTTACCTTTCATATGCCCTACCATTTGTTCTCTGTAGGGAAAAAGAAACCAAAGATTAACTATTATTTATGCCTACTTGCTCTTTTGGCAAAGTGGGTTGTTTTTGTTTTTGTTGAGGGATATTATGACCGTAATTAGTAATTTTGATTTACATTGTCATACCAAGGCCTCAGATGGTGGTTTTACCCCATCTCAAATAGTAATGAAGGCTTATGAGCGTGGCTTAAATTATTTGGCGATTACCGATCACGATTTAGTAGCTGGTGTGCAAGAAGCCATTACTTGTGCCCAGCAAAATAACGAGCTACTCAAGCAAGGCTCACCATTAGCCCCTAAAGAAAACTATATTTATGAGAATGCTCAGGTTGAAAAGGTAGAAAATGGCTCGTTAGATCGTTCTTTTAATGAGCGCTTATTAACCATTATCCCTGGTATTGAGTTTTCTACCACTTGGCGTAACGAGCAAATTCATATTGTAGGTTTGTTCATTGATATTGAGAACCAGACCTTAAACGATCTAATGGCCAAAAAGAAATTGAGCCGTACTGCTCGTGCCATTGCTATTGGTGAGAAGTTAGAGCGCTTGGGTTTTGAGCGTCCTTATGAGCGTTGCCGTGAGCAAGCTCAAGAAGGCGCTTCTATTACCCGTGGTAACTACGCTCGTCTTATTTATCAAGATGGTAAAGCTCGTACTATTGATGAGGCCTTTCATAAATATCTGCGCCGTGGTCAAAAAGCTTATGTACAAAATGATTGGGGCCCAATTGATGAGGCAGTGCAAGCTATTAAAGCAGCCTCTGGTATAGCCGTGCTAGCCCACCCTCGTCGTTACAAGATCTCCAATTTAAGATTGAGAACCTTGATTGAGGACTTTGTTGCAGTAGGTGGTGAAGCTATGGAAGTTGCCTCTTGCCAGCAAAAGCCAAATGACAAGCTTTATTTAACTCAGTTATGTCAAAAATATAACTTGCTAGCAAGCTTAGGCTCTGATTTCCATAATGACGGTATATTTAGAAATCTGGGCCAAAACTTAGATTTACCAGATTCCCTCCAACCCGTCTGGACAGCCCCTTGCGCAGAGCGCTTTGGCCTTTCCGCCGCCAACAAGCAACGCCTAGTGCACCTAACACACAAAAAAGACTAAGCCAGGCACCATACCTAACCTAACCTCTTAACTAAAAAAGCAGGGCAATGTTTGATTTGCCTTGCTTATGAGGTAAGCAGTTTAGTAATCCAGCCATATTTTTATACTGAGTCAGGTTAAAGCTAACTATTAAGCTCATGCTTTAGTCTTGGCTGGTATTATTGAGCAAAAAGGGCTTTTACTTCCATTAATGAAAATTAATTGGGAAATAAAAGCCCTAAGAGGTTAATAGTTTAAGATAAGTGCATTAGTTAGAATGTAATCTTAGCCTGACCATATACCATGTTTTCATTTGAGGTATCGATGATTGCTCCAATACCTACACCGATACGCTCAGTAACATTTAAGATCACACTGGCACTAGCATCCAAGATGTTTTCCTGATCATCCTTGTTGACAGGAGCAGCAAACATAAAGTCAGTATCAAATACTCTATAACTGTCAGTCCAATCGTCCACATCACTAAGCTCGTGAATATAGCGAACCTTAGCATTGTACTCAAGGGACATACCGTGATTTAACTCGTAAGTGCCGTTAGCTTGTGCACCAATGAATAAACCGTGAGACCAGTTGTCGCTTTGGTAAACAGTAATATCATTAAAGTTATTGCCGTTTTCCTCAGTAAAGCCCTCATGCTTAAAGTAGGTGCTATCTAAGCCAGCAAAAGGACGAACAGTTAATTTCTTATCAAAAATATCAAAGCTCTTTGATAATTCATTGGTAAGGGCAATTACCTTAGATTCAAAGCTTGCTGTCTTGCCTAAGCCTTCTGAGTTATTACGTGTAAAGTCATGCTTAGAGAAGGTGCCATTAACTTTAAATTGGTAATCCACATAGTCAGTTTGAAGGTTTAAAGCATAACCTGCAATAAAGCTATTTACCTCGTCATTAGCGCCATTTAGGTAGTCAACATCATTATATTGATAGCCAATAAAGATAGAGTCGGTTAGGAAGCCTTCCTTATTAAGCAATAAATTACTGGTCTCGGCAACTAAAGAGGTTGAGTCATAATCATAGCCGATAGTGCGGTATACATCATCACCTACATCACTAGCACTCTTATGGAAAACACCTAATTTTGCTTTGTCAGTTACGAAAACAGCCTCTGCGCCAAGCTGGTCATTGCTACCAAAAGAACCACGAACATGAGTGTCGTTAACATTCATGATAGTGTCTTGGATATAACGTAAGTCTTTAGCTGAGTTTAAAAGACGAGCATTTAAGTTGGCGTAATCTTTACCAGCATAGTCAAAGTTGTGCATGAAAATAGCGCCAGCAGCGTCTGTTACAGCTCCGTTATCATCTGCACCCTCATTAAGAACATAGATGTTGTCTTGATCTGAGGTAATGGATGTATAGCCAAAAGAATTCAAGTTATTCCAGTTGTCGGAATCATAAAGCTTGAAACGCTTGCCTGTATTGGTAGTGATATAGGTTTCCTGACGTGAGTTTCCACTACCTGTAGTATAGGCTACAAAGTAAACATCATCATTAAGAGCAAGGGTACTAGACTGACATCCTACTACATTGTTAGGTATGAAATCTTCTACCACACTTTCCCAGGTTTTACCATTATCATTGGTACGCCATACCATACGATTGGTTACGCCAGTTTTTGCTGGATCACGCTTACCAGCAAGATAAATGTAACCTTTGTGATGGAAAATAGATGACTCAGAGGAAACAGAATTGCCATTTGGATCAAGGCCGTTAGTTATGCTGTTAGAGTCACTAATAACCCAGGAGGATTGCTTCCAAGTTTTGCCATCATCTTCACTGTAAATAAATCCTGAAGAGGCAAAATAGTTTTTAGGATTATTGGTATCAGGTCCAAACTGCTGAATTGGAACATAAATTTTGCCTTGGTAGTACATACCTTTACCAGGGCCTTGTAAGGTCTTTCCAAAACCATTACCTAGAGTGATGCTGTTTTTTATAGATTGGCCCTTGTCCCAAGTCATGCCACCATCAGTTGATTTATGAACGAATACGTCAAAATCGCCAGTAGTTACTGTTAAAGCAGAATTACTTTGGTAGCCAAACACAAAAGTTGAGCCAGTATCTGGATTATGAACAATTTGAGGATCTGAAATGTAGTTTTTGTAAGCATTAGTGTTGGTATTGCTATCGCTAAAGGTAGGAGGTTTTAAAAAGCCCTCTTCAGACCATGATCTACCACCATCATGTGAAACCTTATAGCTAAACCATACCTTATTAACTTTACCTCCACCAACGATATCAGTGTTACCTGCTGTGCCAGCAAAACGTTTATCTGCAACAGCAATGATAGTACCTTGAGAAGTAGTAGTAATACCTGGAATACGATATCCACCCCAGGAACCATCCTCATTTCTATACTTACTAAAAATTCTAAAAGGAGAGTTCCATCCATCACCAAACACTGAAGCTTGAGTAGTGGTGGTTGTGAAAACAGATGTAATGGCTAACGCTAACGCACCTAGTTTTAAAGCTTTCATGATAATCCTTAAAAAAATCTTAAAAAAGCCTTATGCGGATCGGCTTAAAGAAGAGACTAAATTTCAGTACTGAAATCATTCAATCAAAGTAAAGTAAAGAAAATTAAGTAATACAACTGATCTAATGAGATCACGTATCTCTTAGTTTATTTACAAGGATGGATGTATTAGCGTTAACAGCAGCATGAAAATAGTTAAGCCCAGCTAATACAATGCGTGCGATTACTAAGTAGTACTTATAAGCATGAGGGAAACTTAGGTTAATCCAATGAGATTGCTTTAAGGAACAGTCAAATAAGGCAGAAGGAGCATTACTGAAACTTAATAAACAGAGCATATTCATAGCACAGGCCAAAACACTAAAATTACAGGATTTAAGTGTTGAGATAGGTATTAACCCTAAATTTAGGGCGCAAAAAACTACAGGAAATACCTCAGAGTAGATCCAGATCTGATTTTCATTGCAAAAGGAAAATAGACTAGTAGAGACTAAACCGATCTCAAACAAGTAGAAATTAAAGTTAAGTATTAAAGGCTATATTAGCGAGAAGCACGATACGCTAACTAAAATTAGTGCACATAAAGACATAAGGCCCATGGATAAAGGTTGGGAATCTTATATGTGATTATTTTAGCTTGTAGCTCAAAAGATAGAGTTCCCTATAGCCACAAATCAATAATTTTTACCTGAACTCTGCATGCTAAGGTAACCTTAAAACAACAAATTTTAGTAAAATCCCATATATATCTGTTTTCATGGAACAATAATAGAGGTTACCCCATTATTAGGTAACCTATGATATTTTTTGATAA
>NZ_JALKIM010000083.1 GCF_023050945.1 Anaerobiospirillum sp. NML120448
ATCATGTTTGCCCCTACACGACACCCTACAAGTATAAAAAATTTTTACAAGACAAAATTATAGCTAGCACTGATAAATATCAGAGTTGTATAATGCATTCATGATTTTTTGCTACTAAACACAGGTATGCCATAGCTCTCCACATTGCATGAGCCCTACTCTGTATTAGGGCTTTTCACAGAACATGGGCTCTACTCAGTACTGTGGCTACTGGCAAGGCATTAGCCTTTCACAGTGTAACAGTGCCTGAGCCATGAACAACTCTCCATAGCGCCCGCACCACCACCAAAGCAAGGGCTCTTAATAGCTAATAGCACTCTTGCCACTGACAGTGCAGCCATAACTTTCTTACCCATCGCCACTTGCTAGCTAATAGTTAGCCGTTAACATCTCCAGCGCTTTTAGCATCGCTTGCACTCTGAGAGCCTTGGAAGCTCTTTGCTGCTAACGGTAAGTAACTTGGTTGCGCAACTGACTTAAGCTAAGCTTGCTGCCCTGCTTGCATGCGTGCTGGTTTAGCCTGCAATAAAGCCTCCTACCTGCTGTTGCCAGAGGTGGTAGTAAAGGCCCTTTTTGGCTAGTAGCTCATCGTGAGTGCCCACCTCAACTATAGTGCCTTGATCCATCACCATAATACGATCCATCTTAAGGAGAGTAGATAAACGATGGGCAATAGCCAGTACGGTACGACCTTCCATAATAGAATCTAGGTTTTCTTGAATAACATGTTCTGACTCTGAATCAAGAGCTGAGGTAGCCTCATCTAAAATTAAAATTGGAGCTCCCTTCATTACTACTCGAGCCAAGGCAATACGCTGTCTTTGTCCACCTGAGAGCTTAACACCTCTATCACCTACCATAGCATCGAAACCAGAGGCTCCTTTATAGTCAGATAGATTTTTAATAAAGTCCAAAGAATCAGTTAAGATGGCAGCCTTATGTAATTCCTCTTGAGTATACACTGAGACACCATAAGTGATATTTTCACCTACTGTTCTATGCAAGAGTGAAGGGTCTTGAGCCACCATAGCAAAGCCTTCATGTAAGTCCTCTTGGCTAAGATTTTTAACATTGATGCCATCGACTAAGACCTGACCTGAGGTTACATCATAAAAACGCAGCATCAGTGCAATCATAGTAGATTTACCAGCACCTGATGGGCCAACAATACCTACCTTTTCGCCAGGTTTAATTTTAAAATTAACATGTTTTAAGATAGTTCTATCGCTACGATAGGCAAAAGATACATCCTTAAACTCAATATCGCCCACAATCTTGTCTATCTTTTTAGGCTCTTTAGGATCTTCAATAGCCACAGGTTGGGCAATAGTGTTGATACCATCGTAGACAGTACCAATATTTTCAAAAATGGCACCTATTTCCCACATCATCCAACGTGACATATTGATCACACGAATGGAGATGGCAATGGAAATGGCAATGCTACCTGGGGTAATTAAAAAATTCGCCCATAAATAAAGTGCCAGAGCAGTAGTACAAATTAGTAAGGCATAATTCATAAGCTGCACTGAGACATCAAACAGAGTCAAAATTCTTAAGGCCAGATACTCAGTCTTGATATAGTCACTCATTGAATCTTGAGCGTATTTACTCTCTCTGCCTTTGCCGCCAAAAAGCTTAACTGTTGAAATATTTACATAACTATCAACTATACGACCCACCATGTCAGATCTAGTATCAGCTTGCCTTTGTGCCATGGCTCTTAATTTAGGAATAAAGATACGTAAGGCAGTGCTATAAAGGACAAGCCAGCATAACAGCGGAATAGCTAAATAATAGTCTGAATCAGCTAACATCCAAGTCATAGTAGCCAGATAAACTACTAAATGGACAGCTACGTCCATAAGCTTAAGCACAGAGGTGCGCACGGCCATAGCAGTTTGCATCACCTTATTAGCGACACGGCCAGCATACTCTTCGGTAAAGAAAGCCAATGACTGTCCTAGCAAATAGCGGTGTACTTGCCAGCGAATTTGCATAGGATAATTAGGAGAAACAGTTTGGTGTAATAAGAGCGAGTGCACAATAGTAGCAATAGGCAAGATAAAGCCTGCCATAAGCAACATGGCGATTAAGCTATTACCATGCTCACTTAAGAAAAAAGACGGCAAACTTGATTGTGTCCAATCCACAATCAGTCCTAAACAAATAAAAAACAGCGCCTCACCAGCAGCCATCAGTGAGGTCAAAATAGCTATACAAAATAAAAAAGGCCATAAACCTTTAGTGTAAAAAAAGATAAAGTTAATTAAGCCTTTTGGAGGCTCTCCTTTTAAATCTTCTGGAAAAGGAGGGACTAAGCGCTCAAAAAAGTGCCATATTCTATCCACGATAACCCCCACACTAAAGTTAGTAATACCTATTTAATTGCAAGCATGCATAATGCTTGTAGTGTAGATAATTATAGAGATCCCAGCTAGTGATTTAAATCTTTTTGAAAATCTATTGCGCTTAGATAAAAAAAGTTGGTGCCTGATTAAGACACCAACTTTTTTAAAAATTTAAATTACAACTAATTAACGAGCTAAAGCTGACAAGATATCTTCTAAGCGGTTGTTAGCAATATCAAGGTGACGGCCCATAGCAGCAATATGGTTAGGCATCATAGCATCGCCTACTTTATTACCACCAGCAGTAACATATAGAGGGTCAAATTCCTCGATATAATCAAAGCGAGCTAAAGCCTCTTGCACATTTTCTATACCACCACGCTCAGCTACAGTATTATCTACAGCTAATAAAGCACGGAAAACATTAGCAGTTACCGCACAAATACCTTTAGCAAAGTAAATATTATTATCAGCAGTAAAGTGACCTACATTATTGTCATTAATCATACCTAAGGCATAATCGGTCATAGCAATGCAGTACTTAATAATATTGTAGGCATCATCTGACCTCAAATTAAACACGCCTGCATTCTTGGCATTAGTGCCAACAGAGGCAGCCCAATCTGCCCAATTCTTAATGCCTTGACGATATTTGCCCTCAGCATCGTAAATAAATAAAAAGCCCCAGACATTTTCTGAATAACTAAAGTAACGAGAAGTAGCATCGGCTAAGCGCTGATCAATAGTATCTCTATTACCAAAACGAGCTACATCCTTAGCAATCAAATCAGAGGCTGGACGGGTAGCGTAAATCACACCTCTTTGGAAGTAAGTTGTATTATCAATAAACCATGGAGCAACTAAATCATTTGGTAAAAATCCAAAGAAAGATGACAACTCCTGGTCAATAGCATAGGTTACACCCTGAGCAATAATTACTGCTTTTTCTTGATCTGTAGCTTGTGCTGTAGCAGCCTCTGGCTTAAATGGTTTGCTATGTGGAGAGGTAAATAAACCAACAGCGACAATCCACAATAATACGAGGCCTAATACGCCTCCCAAGCCATAACGTGCAAGTTTACCCTTATCCATCTGTATCTCCTTAATAAGGCTCATATTAATATTCAACCAAGCTTATTTGTACGGCCTAAATACTACCTCATTAAGCTTGTAAGTCGGGTACGGCCTTAGTGCTGTGATTCCTACTTTGCTAAATAGATCTAGCATGTGATTGACTGATTATGACAGTTAGTAAAGTTAGAATAAGCAATTTTGCGATAGAGAACAATCTACCGATACCATATTAGCATTTTTAACTTAGCTAAAAATGAGCAAATTCTAACTAAGATCTTATCTGTGCGATTTATCTCTCTTTTCTTGCTCTGAACTCTGGAGTATGCTGGTCTATCTATAATCTGACCAAAAGTGATCACATAAGCACTGTGTTTATTTTAGGTTTAATATTATGGATAGATAACCAAACGCCATAGTGAAATATGGATGTTAGTTACGACTCTTATTTGAGTTTTTTATATATTAGATGGTTAAGCACCCTAAGACTTACTACTTTTACCAAACAGACAAACTATACTTAGTTTGACCAAAACTAAGGAGTTAAAAAGCTAAGTCTTATCGTGTATTTTTACTAAGATTAATCTTGGTAAGTATTAGTTTGCAAACTTTTGAGCATGAGCTTTTAGGCTTGGCACAATAAGGCAAAAACTTATGAAAATACAATTTTCTTCTCTTATCTGCTCTGTTAAATCTAGTTTTTTTAACAAGACCTCCCACGCCCGCCCATTTACACCAGGACGCAAAGCCTCATCTTTTATCTTAGGCCTTAGCATGATGGCTTTAACTTCTCTGTCCTTTGCCTCCGACCAAGAATCCAAAGAGCTCTTTGTTTTTAACTGGTCTGACTATATTGACCCTAGTGTGATTACTGACTTTGAAAAAGAGACTGGCATTAAAGTTCACTATGATGTTATGTACTCTAACGAAGTGTTAGAGGCTAAGCTTATGGTGGGTAATAGCGGCTATGACATTATTGCGCCATCCTTGCATGTACTAAAGCGTCTAGGAGAATCGGGCTTACTCCTGCCTTTAGACAAGAGTCAGCTTCCTAATCTTAAGCATCTTGATAAAGATAAGATGGCTAAAATTGCTACCATTGATAAAGATAATACCTACGGTATTCCTTATATGGAACTCTCTACAGGTCTTGCCTACAATGAAGCTAAAGTAGCTGCTATTATGGGCCCTGACTTTAAAGTAGACTCTTGGGATGTCTTATTTAAAGAAGAGTACTTAAAAAAGCTCTCTCAATGCGGCGTAGCCTCTTTAGATTCTCCATCTGATATGCTCTGTACTGCTTTAATTTACCTTAACAAAGATCCAGAATCTGAAAACAAAGAAGACTATGAAGCTGCTGCCGAGGTGTTAAAGGTTATGGGTAAATATGTGCGTTACTTCCATTCAGCACAATACTCTAATGACTTGGCCGCAGGTGAGATTTGCATTTCCCCAGCCTGGGCAGGTGACGCACAACTGGCTAATCAACGCTCTTTAGAGGCTAAAAAAGACCATATTGCTTATGTTATTCCTAAAGAGGGTGCTCTTATGGGCTATGACATGTTAGCTATTACTAAAGATGCTAAGAATGTTACTAATGCGCACTTATTTTTAGACTATATCATGCGTCCTGAGGTTATTGCTAAAATCTCTAACTATGTACGCTATGCTAATGCTAACGCTGATGCTACCCCATTAGTAGATAAAGAAATCACCTCCAATAAAGGTATTTACTACGACAAGGAAACACTCAAACGCATGCACATCGTAGTACCTCCAACCCAAATTGAGCGCTTAATGACTCGCACCTGGAATAATGTTATTTCCTCATCTGGAGAATAACAAAGCGAGTAGCAAGTTAAGTTCTTGCTTTCACGAAAAGCAACTTCATTTTTGTAATGAAGTTGCTTTTTTGTTGGTAGAGAGCGCCAAACAGTGATAAATTAATAAGCACAAATTTATTATCCTTAGGCATTTTTAGGTGATTACAGCATTACTCTCATAGGCAAACCATTTTAGTAAAAAACTTATTATTGTGGTTTGGTCATAGAGCTCATAAGCATTAACTGGTTTTAGCAGGTTTTACTATGATCTATACAGTTACACCCTCCCCATCTCTTGATTTGCTCATGCAGTTACAAACTCCTTTACGTATAGGCGAAAATCATCGTGCTATTAAAGAAGAGTTAAGACCTGGTGGTAAGGGCATCAATATTTCTATCATGCTGTATAACCTAGGCGTAACCTCAACAGCTTATGGCTTTGTTGCAGGCTTTTCTGGCGATGAGCTGATGAGACTAACTGCAGCTACTGGTGTAAAAACAGGCTTTATTAGAGTACGTCGTGGTCGTACCAGAATTAATGTACGCATTAAAGAGCAGCCGCTACAAACTAGTATTAATGGCTTAGGTCCAGAGGTTAGTGCTGACGACATCCAATACTTGGTGCGCAAAATCTCTGATTTAAAGGCTGAGGATTATCTGGTGCTAGCTGGCATGCTTCCACCATCCTTACCTCAAGACATGTATGCTACTTTCTTTGAAAACTTAAAGCCTGAATCTAAGCCTAAGGTAATTGTTGATGCTCCAGCAGATCAGCTCAAGTATGTCCTCAAATACCATCCATTTTTAATTAAGCCAAATTTAAAAGAGCTTAGCGATTACCTTAATTTAAAACTTACTGATGCTAGTGCTGTATTGGAAGCTTGTCATATGCTCCAATCAGAAGGTGCCAGAAATATTTTGGTATCTTTGGGTAAGCATGGTGCTATTTTTATGGATGAGAAACAAAACTCTTATCGTATCCCTGCACCTGGCGGCGAGATGATTGATAAAACTGGTGCTGGCGATTCTATGATAGCTGGATTTTTATCCGACTATCTTAATACCAACTCTTTAGAAAGTGCTGCCTACATGGCCGTAGCTACAGGCTCAGCCACTGCTACTACTGACGGTATCGCTACTAAAGAAACTGTCCAAAAGCTAAGAGCGCAAATGTCAGATCACTCAGACTGGGGTGAGGCCTTAGTTTAAGGAATTTAAGCCTAAAACTTTAAGTTTTATCCCCCATTAAAGCAAAAAAGAGAGCCAAGTTTTAAACCTGACTCTCTTTTTTCTTTAGGTTAGTTTAGTTGGCTACTCTTATGTATTAAGCGCCCTTAACTACCTTAGTAATAGCATCAGCTAAGTAATCAACGTTCTCGTCATTGATACCAGCTACGCACATACGGCCAGAGCCTACAATGTAAATACCAAACTCAGCACGTAATTGCTCTACCTGCTCCTTGGTAAGGCCAGAGAAAGAGAACATACCATTTTGCTTGGTAATGAAATCAAAGTCGCCAGCGCCAGCAGCCTTGAGCTTTTCTGCTAAGAGGTTACGCATACGTGACATTCTCTCACGCATCTCAGCTAACTCTTGCTCCCACATGAGGCGTAAATCTGGGTTGGATAATACAGTGATTACAACCTTCTCACCGTGAGCTGGTGGGTTAGAAATAGCGCAACGAATAGCGAGCTTAATCTGAGATAATACGTTGGTACCAACTTCCTTGGTGGCGCTAACAGCAGTTAAAGCACCAACACGCTCATTGTACATACCAAAGTTCTTGGAGAAAGAAGAAGCAATTAATACTTCGCTATTCTTCTCAAGGATCTTACGAACACCATAAGCATCCTCCTCAAGACCCTTACCAAAGCCCTGATAAGCAAAGTCGATTAATGGTAATAACTTCTTACGAGCTAAGAAGTCAGCGATTTGATCCCACTGCTCTGGAGTTGGATCGATACCAGTTGGGTTGTGGCAGCAAGCGTGAATAATAACTACATCACCTTCGCTAGCTTGCTCTAAGGTATCTAACATACGATCAAATGCTAAAGCATGAGCAGCACGATCGTAGTAAGGATAACGCTCAGTCTTTAAGCCTGCAGCCTCAACGATTTGGAAGTGGTTACCCCAGGTTGGGTCAGAAATCCAAACACGGCTAGCAATGTGCTGCTGATAGATAAAGTCAGCGGCAATACGTAAAGCACCAGTACCGCCTGGGCAGTGGCAGGTTACAGCACGACCGTCACTTACTAAGGCACTGTCCTTACCGAATAATAACTCACGAGTTAAACGACCATAATCTGGTAAACCAGTAATTGGTAAGTAGCTCTTGGACTGCTCAGTCTCTACGAGAATCTTTTCAGCTTCTTTAACGCACTTTAAAACAGGAGTTACACCATGCTCATTTTGGTAAACGCCTACGCCTAAATTAACTTTTTTAGGATTGGTATCGGCCTTAAAAGCATCAGTTAAACCAAGAATTGGATCTGCTGGAGCTAATTCCAAGTGATCAAAAAACATATTTTAGTCCCTGATATTGGGCATCCACCAAGATGCCTCAATCCTTAACTACTAAGAGCCTAATGGCTCTGGTTAACACCTGTACTTAGATAGTCCCCTCTTTGTACTATCTTAAGCAGCCTGATTAAGAGAGATAGTAAATTTCAAACAGAACTCTTAACTGGCCTGTCTATTATATGCAAGTGAATGATAAAAATTGCGCAAGCTCACAAAAATTGGCACTTTAATAAATCATTAAAGCTTTAAAAACTTTTATCTAACAAATGCTCACAAAGCCAATACCCATGCCCTTTCCAGACCAATACCATCCCCCAATCTCCCCTCTAAAACCTCATAACTAATGCACCACTTTTGAGCGCTATTTTTATTTTCGCACCACATTAGCACCTACCAGCCCCTCAATCCCACACTCCTATGCCCTACCCCCATCCTCTGGCCATTTAAAGCCCATCTTACCCACAGAAACGCCCAAAAAAGTCGTACTTAAACCACCAAAAAGATCTGCAAGCTTTTTACTCACTGTGCTCACTTGCTGGTAAAAGTTTCCAAAAGTTCGTTTACAACTATGAGCTAGCTTAAGGCTAACATTATCATTTTTAATTGTTAGTTGGTCTGTAAACGAACTTTCGGTAACTCTCACTAGTGCGCTTGCTTGCTAGCTCGCCTAATTGCATGTTCGCTTAACCTCATGCCATGCAAGCAAAAGCTAATACCAGTAAAAAGCCTCTTACCAAGCGCTAGGACAAGCCCGTTTACCTGTATCAGCTCAAACAACCACACCTGCGCTAACATAGCTTACCAATAAGATAACCACAACAAAGCTCAGGCCCTGGATCATCTCCAGAACTGAGCCAAAGCTCAGACTCTGACTTAAGCACTGGCCTACCACGTTCACTGCACTTAACCCTAAGCAACATTGAAAGTAGGACTAGTCCCTTCTTATACTTTCTAACGTAAGTAATGTACCGATAGATCAACAATACTTAAGATCAACTAAAGCTGGTTTTTGATACATAAACACAATAAAAAACGCCTGGCCTAAGATAGACCAAGCGTCTTGTAAATAACTTAAGAACTTATGTGCTTATGTGCTTATTATTGCACCTGAGCGGCAGTCTTAAGATTGGAGCGCTCACGCTCTTGCATTAAGGTTTGCTCATAAATGCGCTTGGCTGATTTTTGCCATGCTAATGACTTCCAACGTAACAACATGGCAATACCACGTACCCACTCATCAGCAGCAAAGCCAATCCATACACCTACTAAGCCCCACTCTAAGTAAAGACCTAAGAAGCAGCCTAATGGTACTGATATACCCCACATAGAGATCACAGCCATAATGACAGGGAAAGTAGTATCACCTGTTGCTCTTAATGAGTTAATAATAATGATGTTCAAAATACGTCCTGGCTCTTGGAAGACAGTAATGATGAACAAGCCAGAGGCAATAGCAAGCACCTCAGCATTATCAGTAAAGCATGATACTAAGAAAGCACCTGTACCTAAAGGCATGGAGAAGGTTAATAAGAAAGTTACTACCTCACCAATCTTTACGCTTTTTATGAGCTGCTTGTTGGCTAAATCAAGCTTCATAGCGCCTGTATAGTGAGCTACTAACAGCTCAGTACCCATACCAATAGAGATACTAAAGAGCATTAATACTTGAACGATTTGGAAGTAAACACCCTGGGTAGCCAAAGCCATAGCGCCCATAGAGGCAATCACACCAGTCATAAACATATATTGAGTATGCCAAGATAAGTTTTCACCAGCACCTGGCAGACCAATACTTAAAATAGAACTAATGATCTTGCGTCTAAAGACGAACATAAAGCGTGGAATAATTCTAGTATTAGTACGTGCAATGATTAAAGGAATGAATACCAAGCAACCTACAGTTCGACTAAGCACAGTAGATATAGCCACACCTTCTACGCCCATTACAGGAACACCTAAATATCCAAACAAGAATAAGGTATTACCAATAACTGTGATGATGTTTACCAACATGGAAACATACATGGCATCACGAGTACAGTTATGGGCACGTAAAATAGCAGAGCCTACTAAACAAATAGATAAAGGTAAGAAAGATAAGGATAAGATCTGCAAGTAATTATGTGAGCTTTCCTTAATTTCCTCTGGTACCTGCATAATATCTACAATAAAGCCCGAAGCCATAAAGATAGCTATCGACACTATGGTACCAATAATAAGATTTACACCTAAACCTACATGGATTAGCCTTCGTGCTAAGCGTTTATTATTAGCACCCAAAGCTTGAGCACATACTACGCATACACCAATATTAAAGAAGTTAAAGATAATAAGAGCTAAATCAAAAACCTGATTACCAATAGTAAGTTCGGCTACAGCTTTAACTGAAACCATACCCACCATGATGGTATTAATAATCAAGGTAGCAAAGTGCAATGACAGGTCAATAAAGATTGGCCAGGTCAAAGACAATAAAGAACGCTTTGGCTCTTGCAGATCAAGCTTGCTTAAGCTCTTATCAAGCTCATCATTAACCGCATTAATTTCAGCTTTAGTTGCATGATCACTGGTCAAATTATTTTGTGAATAAACATTCACATCAATATTACTGTTACCAGCAGCAGCTGCGGCAGCTGCCACAGCAGCAGCCTCTTGAATGGTCTTATCACCACCAGCCTCAGCTGCTAATACAGCTGCAATTTTAGCCGCCTCAAGAGCCTGGTTATTAGTAGAGACAACAATAGGAGCTGCGGCATTAACGCCAACTTTAGCAGCCTCATCATGCTCAAAAGTCCAAGCTACATCAGCGCCATCACTACCTGCAGGGTAAGAAGCCTCAAAAGCATCATAATTATTGCCTGATTGATGCTCTTGCTTATTATCTAAAGTAGCTTGAATTTGCGCTTGATCTTGAAGTTTTAAAGCCTCATCAAGGCTTTGAGCTTGATGAATAGCTTGAGCCATAAGGACTTCATCATCATTATGGAGCTGATTTTCAGTATGGGAAGATTTTAAGAGTTTTGACTCTTGGCTATGTTGTTTTTCGAGTTCTTGCATTGAACAAACGCTCAAAATAAATTAATCAACAAACTACAAAGGATCTACTACTTGTACTTGATCCCCGACAAAGATTGAGAATAAAACAGCTTAGAATGGGCAAGGCCAAAATAATGTTCAGCTACTGCTCTATCCACTAATTTTTTCCTAAAAACAAACACTATCATTATTTAAGATCAACTGTTTGCGCTGATTATAGCTATCTTTTAGAAAACTAAAACGATTGTAATAAAAATTTATTAAAATTCGATTGTTTACTATATTAACCTAGCTCTGTTTTGGTGCAATATCCATAAATAGCCCACCTTACAAATAATGCAAAACATAGTTACACACCATTGATTTTAAGCTAATTTGGCTTAAATAAGCTTATCATTAAGATGAAATATCAAAAATTTAAGTATTTGGTGTAGAGCAAATTTTTAGCAAAGTTTGAACTTGATTAAGCAAATTAAACTTTTAAAAAACTACACTATTTTGCTCTGTTTTTTTAACCTACTGTTACAGGCACGCACACCATCCTAAAGCTACTCACCACACATATTTAATTATCCCTCTTTTATACGCCATTAATCTTTTCTGCAACTTTCACGACACTTACTTTAGCCATACCAAAGCTCCCCTACTTAACGCAGGGTAATGCAGCTAAAGCAAGCTAGGGCTTGTAGCCAAGTCGCCAGGGCGGCTTTGGCTGCCCTGGCTTGCCATTAGGCAAGCCTAGGATCTTGGCCATGAAAGCCCCCCAAAAAAAAAGCGCTATAGGATAGCCCCATAGCGCTTAGTTTGGTAATTAATGTAGGTTTGATGTTTTTGTGGAGAATAAACTATTTACATAGTTACGCCATCTTTCCAGATAATAATTTCGTGATAGCCCTTTTCCTCAGACTTAGTAAGCTTTCCTGAGGCAACTTGTAAGACGTAATCTAATAACTCCATAGACAAGCTATCAAAGTCTTTGCCCTCAACAATTTGGCCTGCATTAAAATCAATCCAAGCTCCTTTCTTATTGAAAAGTTCGCTATTAGTTGAGATCTTAATAGTAGGAATAGCAGTGGCAAAAGGAGTTCCACGACCTGTGGAGAATAAAACCATATGGCAGTGAGCAGCAGCTAAAGCAGTACAAGAAACACCATCATTACCTGGACCTTGTAAGAGATTTAAACCAGTGCTCTTTAAAACGTCACCATACTTAAGTACATCACTTACAGTGGCACTACCACCCTTTTGCACACAACCTAGAGACTTATCCTCTAAAGTAGTAATACCGCCAGCCTTATTACCTGGACTTGGGTTTTCTGAAACCACCTGGCCATGAGAGGTAAAGTAGTGCTTAAAGTCATTAATTAAAGCTACACACTTATCAAAGGTTGCCTCATCCTTGGCTCTATTCATTAATAGTTGCTCAGCGCCAAACATTTCAGGAACCTCAGTCATAACTGAAGTACCTTGAGAACCAACTACTAAATCACTTAAACGACCAATTAAAGGATTAGCAGTAATTCCAGATAAACCGTCAGAGCCACCGCACTTAAGACCTATTCTTAACTTAGAAATGGATGTCTTTTGACGAGTGCAAACATTAGCCTTAGCTAGGAGAGTATCAATAGCCTCATAGCCAACCTCAACCTCATCATTTTCATCTTGGCAATTAACGAACATGAGACGCTCATCGTCAAGATTTAAAAATTGCTTAAAGACACCAATATTATTGTTCTCACAACCTAAGCCTAAAATCAGTACACCGCCACAATTAGGGTGAGAGGCTAAAGCAGCCAATACCTTTTGAGTAGTGCTTTGATCTTCTCCCATTTGAGAGCAACCATAAGGGTGAGTTAAAGCCAAGCAGCCATCTACATTGCCAAACTTGCCACTAGCAATAGCCTTATTAGCATATTTTTCTAAGACACGAGCAACGTTGTTTACACAAAATACAGTTGGAATAATCCAAATTTCATTACGAATGCCAACATCACCATTAGCTCTTACATAGCCATCAAAATAAGCATCAACTGACTTTAAAGAAGCCTCTGGTAGCTTGTGATAAGCATAGCAACCAGCGCCTTGTAGATCAGTTTTAACATTGTGGCTATGAACATGCTGACCTACTTTAATATCGCATTTAGCACGGCCTATAGCGTAACCATACTTAATTACACTTTCACCTGAAGCAATATTCTTGATGGCAAACTTATGGCCACGAGTAATATCATCACAAAGAACAATCTCTTGACCTGCTAAATTAATACTTTCATTAGCTTTGAGATTCTGTAAGGCAACAGCCACACTATCGCCATTATTAATAATAATTGCTTTCATGCTGTATCCAGACAAACAAACTATTGAGCAAATTGTTTATAAGCTTTAGCCTCAATGTATACTAGTATAGAAGTGCTTTAGGATAGATCTATCCACAAAAAGCTTAAAACAATGCAATTAATTATTTAGAAACTTAGGGCTAATTAGCCCCTAGGATTAATTAGGATCACAGGCCTTAAGATATAAACTTAAGGCCCTTTATTTTGGAGCTTTGAGCTACAGCACCTTAAAAGTAATTAGTTGTGCTCTAACAAATCTAACATGGTATCAATAATGCCATCTGAAATAATGGCGTGGGTTAAGCGTGCTACTAAGGCAGTTAAATCTAAGTCAGAGGATAAATCACAGTCCCAAAGCTTAACATCACTTAAAACAGCTTTTACGGTAAATAAGGCGCTAGCCTCAGTCTTGTTATAATGAGACCAAGCATCCTGTAATACCTGAACAGCATAGGCATCATCAACAAACTCACCGCTCTTACCCTGCTCTCTTGCTACCTGAACAGGAACGCCAGTAGCTACCTTATATAAGGCAATATAAGCAGCTAAAGCAAAGCATAACTTCTTAGGTAACCAACCCTTGGCACGAGCATCTAAAATAGTAGGAAGAATACGTGCTTTTACCTTAGAGGTAGAGTTCATTAAGATGGCACTTAACTGGTGATGCATGGATGGATCAGAGAAGCGATTTACCACATCATCAGCAAAAGAGGTCAACATTTGCTTATCAAGATTTACCGCAGCAATAATCTCATCGTAAATTACAGAGCGGGCAAACTTGCCAATGACTTCATGAGCCATCATTTGGTCTACAGTGTCTAAACCTGCAATAAAAGCTGCTGGTACGTTTGCAGTATGAGCACCATTTAAAATTCTTACCTTACGTAAGCGATATGGAGTAATGTCGCTAGCAACTACTACATTTAAACCTGCCTGAGCAAAAGGTAATTCCTTGGCTACCTCATCATCACCCTCAATAGCCATAAAGTGGAAAGTCTCACCACAAGCCATTAAAGCGTCTTGATAGCCTAATTTTTCTTGATAGCTGCTTTCATTAGCAACAGGATAGCCAGAGACTACACGATCTACTAAAGTATTTAAGAAACGGCACTTATTTAAAAGATAGTCTTTAAAGTCATTTCCTAAATTTTGCTCTTCAACATGCTTGAGCACAATTTCCTTAAGCTTAGTAGCATTGTCATCTAACAACTCACAAGGTACTACCCATAAGCCCTCTAAACCAGCCTTAAAGCGCTCGTATAAGATTTGGGTTAACTTGCCAGGATAGGACTGAGGACATACATCAGTATTAAAAGGCTGCTCACTAGTAAAGCTAATACCAGCCTCAGTAGTATTAGAGAAAACAAACTTAAGATCAGGGCTCATTGAAGCTTGTAAGATACTCTCCCACTGCTCATAAGGATTTTGAGCATCAGCAATAGTATTTACTACCTCAATCTCCTCAACCTCTTGTCCATCTTTTACTCCATGCAGGATAGTAGTAAAGAGACAGTCTTGAGCTTTAAGCTTTGGAACAGTTTTGCCACGTGGAGTGCATTGCAATGCTAAAACACGACCATTAAATAAGCCTTGCTCATTTGCTTTATAGATCATCCAATCAATAAAGCCACGAATGAAATTGCCCTCACCAAATTGTAGAGCACGGATAGGAAGTGATGAACCCTTATCAGCCTTGATTGAAAGATTTAAAGTCTGCATATAGCCTCTTTAATGATTACTAACAAAAACTCATGTCTCGGTAAAAATTGAACCGACCCTGCAAAAAGATATAACAATCATGACTATGATAGAGCGCCATAATCTTTTCTAACAAGCTTTAACAGCTAAAAACGAGGTACGTATCACTAAATTTTTATATTTAGCACTACCATACTAGATAGTTATGGAACCGCATTAATATAATATTATTAACATTACTACCATTTCAGTTAAAGGCTATTATAGTAAAAAATTAGAAAAGAAAAACAATTTTTTTTACCAAGCACCAAATCAGCCGCTCTAAAGCACGACAAAGCCATAGCTAACCAATGGCTAGCACCATGGCCAGCGCAGCTTCTTTGAGCATTGAAATAAGGAGCTTTATGCTTTGTTGAGGTGAAAGAGAATGTTTTTGTGCAGAATGGGTTTGTTATTTTTATATTGGGAGAGCAGGAGCTAAAACCACCCAATTTAAAATAGAGGGCTGTATGGAAATGAAGGTAAAAAGGAAAGTTTTTTAGGATTGGGATTGTGGGGTGTTGTTTTTTGTTGGGAGGGCAGAAACGAAAAAACCGCCTTTTAGGCGGTTTATTCTTTATTCTTAACCTAGCGATGACCTACTCTCGCACAATCGTACGTTGCACTACCATCGGCGTAACTGCATTTCACTTCTGTGTTCGGAATGGGGACAGGTGGTACTACAGCACTATGGTCGCTAGGAAAACTGGCGACATATCATTAACATTCAGTAAGATGGCGGAACGGACGGGGCTCGAACCCGCGACCTCCTGCGTGACAGGCAGGCATTCTAACCAGCTGAACTACCGCTCCGCATAAAAATTAAGCCTGGCGATGACCTACTCTCGCACAATCGTACGTTGCACTACCATCGGCGTGACTACATTTCACTTCTGTGTTCGGAATGGGGACAGGTGGGTCTATAGCACTATGGTCGCCAAGCA
>NZ_JALKIM010000084.1 GCF_023050945.1 Anaerobiospirillum sp. NML120448
TCATTTGTCTTAGTAACAATACATCGTAGAAAGGTATTTACAACGAAGTGCTTTTAGATCTGGAAATAAAAATGAAGGAGCTTGCTGATAGATGGAGGATATCTATCTTGGAATTTAATGGAGAGCATGATCATGTTTATTTGCTTGTTGACATGAATCCTTCGATACTGCCAAGTAAATTTATCAAAAACCTCAAAACCATTAGCTCAAAACACTAATCTGCTTATTTAAGTCAATTTTATTTTGGAACAAATGCTATGTGGCCAAGAGCTTACTGCCTAATTTCAGTTGGAGGTGCTTCTCTATCTGTTTTGAGAGAATATATAGAAAATCAAGATCGTCCGCTATAATGTTATTAAGATGTAGGCTTACATCTCCACCTAAACTCTTCGAGTTATAGGTGGAGAATTACGCCTATTTGTTAAAACCATGTTCTATAGCACTATTTTTTTAGATTTTTGTATCTATCACCCCATATAGGTGCGTATTTTGGACAACAATAAAAAAGGCAAGTTGATGTTATTAGCATCAACTTGCCCTTTATGTCTTTTTCTTCTGCTTAAGATCACATCTTAAACAAAGTTAAATTAGTCACGACCGTTTACGGACTTCTTTAACTCAGCACCAGCGGTGAAAGATGGGGTCTTGGAGGCAGGGATTTGGATAACTTCACCAGTCTTAGGGTTACGACCCTCACGAGACTTACGATCGGTTACCTTAAAAGTACCAAAGCCTACTAATTGAACACGATCGCCATTGCTTAAAGCCTCAGTGATGGTCTCTAACATAGCATCTAAAGCCTTGCGGGATTGACTTACTGGTAAATCAGAACGTCTAGCGATTTGGTCGATAAGTGCAGACTTATTCATATCGATATTATCCTTTCAATCAGACATACAGGTCATCTAATGACATATTTGATAACCGTTAATTTTTCTAGAATTTCACCACAAGAAAATATAAATATCAACATCATTTTACGAAAAAACGCTTATATAGCGGATTTGTCTTGTCCATTTGTGACCAGTGCCACCTTTTATTCACGTTTAAAAATGGCTTATTTATGCGATTTTCTTACGCTTGAACTACGACTTTAAGACCAGCTAATCACGTTCAAAAAATATTTTTGCTAAACCTACTTGAAATTTTCTTGCTAATTCCTTATATAAAGCCACTTTAGCACCAGTATTAAACAAAATACCAACAAATAGCACAGGGGCAAAAGCGCTTAATTAAGCAATTTGTTAAAACTTGCTCCTGAACGCTAATACGCATTATTTTAATTTGCATTTCTTGCACCTATTCCAAAGACCATTATTTGCTTACTTATTAAACACACCTATATCCACTGTATCTACTCTTATGAGCTAATTACCATTAGAGGCTATTTTGTTTTATGGCACTTATTTAAAGATTACTTATCTTTATCTTAAGCTTAGGCTAATGAGTGTTTATAAGAAAAAATAGCTACGTATTTAGGTTTATTAATTTAATTGATTATTATCTATACTTTGCTCTGTTGTAGATTTTTTGCCATATTTTAGCGCCTGATATGCACTAAACATGCTAAAATATGCCAGCTTTTTAGCTTAATTTAGGTTAATAATTTTTTAGTTTGTTAGTTTTTCTCTGGCATATTTAACTTATCTGCCTCATGTAAAAAGCTTTGTAGAACACAGATTTCATAATGTAAGTAATAGCTACTTAATGTTACTTATAACCCTTAGTTTTTGGTAAAAGTGAAGCTAAAAAGTTCACACCAAAATTATCCAACTTAACTTAGTTGGTATTAAATCATTCTTTAGCCCTGCCTTTGCGGGGCTTTGGTGTTAGATGCCAGCTATTTTTGTTCTTTACCTTTTGCGGAGCATTTAGGAATGCATTTATCTCGTCCTATCAAGAGAGCTTTGATTTCAGTATCTGATAAGAGTGACGTACTTGAGTTTGCCCAAGAATTATCAAAGCGCGGTGTTGAGATTTTATCAACAGGTGGTACTGCTAAGCTTTTAATGGACAATGGTGTACCAGTAATTGAAGTTTCTGATTACACCAAGTTCCCTGAGATGATGGATGGTCGTTTAAAGACCTTACACCCAATGATTCATGGTGGTATTTTAGGTCGTCGCGGCACTGATGAATCTGTAATGGAAGAGCACGGCATTAAGCCAATTGACTTAGTTTGCGTTAATCTCTACCCATTTGTTAAGACCACCTCTGATCCTAATTGCTCTTTAGAAAAGGCTATTGAGAATATCGATATTGGCGGCCCTACCATGGTTCGTGCTGCTGCCAAGAATCATAAAGATGTGGCTATCGTTGTTAATGCTTGTGATTACCCACGCATTATCGAAGAAATGGATCAAAACGAAGGTTCTTTAACCTATAAGACTCGTTTTGACTTAGCTATTGCAGCTTATGAGCACACTGCTGGCTATGATGGTGCTATTGCTAACTACTTTGGTACTATTGCCTCTGACTATGGTATTAAAGATGAGAGCGAGACTGGCACTCCAGTTATCACCAATAGCGGTGTAGATTTACAAAAGCGCTCTTTCCCACGCACCTTAAACTTACAGTTTGTTAAGCTCCAAGGCATGCGCTATGGCGAAAACCCACACCAAAAGGCTGCTTTCTACAAGGATCTTTCCTTAACCAATGCCTCTATTGCTACTGCTGTTCAATTCCAAGGCAAGGAACTTTCTTACAACAACATCGCTGATACTGATGCAGCTATTGAGTGTGTACGTGAGTTCTTAGAGGAGCCATGCTGTGTAATTGTTAAGCATGCTAATCCTTGCGGCGTAGCCTTAGCTGATAACTTAACTGACGCTTATATCAAGGCTTTTGAGGCCGATAGCGAGTCTGCTTTTGGTGGCATTATCGCCTTTAACCGTGAGCTTGATGGCAAGACTGCTCAGGCCATTATCGATCGCCAATTCTGTGAAGTTATTGTTGCTCCAAGCGTAACTGAGGAAGCTAAGCAAGTTGTTAGCGCTAAGAAGAATATCCGCCTCTTAGCTATCGGTGACATGACTGAGCGTAATGACCGTTACGACTTTAAGCGTGTTAACGGCGGCCTCTTAGTTCAAGACGCTGATTTAGTAAATGTTAAGCGTGAAGACCTCAAGGTAGTAACTGAGCGTGCTCCATCTGATGAGGAGTTAGATGAGTTACTCTTTGCTTGGCGTGTATGTAAGTACACCAAGTCAAACGCCATTGTTTATACCAACAATAAGCGTACCTTAGGTATTGGTTGCGGTCAGACCTCACGTGTATTCTCTGCCCGTATTGCTACTATTCGTGCTGAAGACGCTAAGCTCTCCTTAGAAGGTTCAGCACTTGCCTCTGATGCATTCTTCCCATTCCGTGATGGTGTTGATGCTGCTGCCAAGGCAGGCGTTAAGTGCATTATTCAGCCAGGTGGTTCTATCCGTGACGAGGAAGTTATCCAGGCTGCAAATGAGCATGGTATTGCCATGGTATTCACTGGTGTACGTCACTTCCGTCACTAGTTTTAAAGCTTAACTAAGCCCAAAGGCCTAACTATCACTTTTAGTTAGGCCCTTAACCATGCTAATAGCTTTGGTTAAACGTCGGTAATACAACTTTAAGGATAAGATCATGAAGGTTTTAGTTGTTGGTAATGGCGGTCGTGAGCATGCTTTAGCATGGCGTGCTGCTCAATCTCCTCTTGCTGATATCGTATATGTTGCCCCAGGTAACCCAGGTACCAAGACAGAAAACAAAATTGAAAATGTAGACATTAATGTCACTGATATTAATGCTTTAGTTGAGTTTGCTAAAAAGGCTTCTATTGATCTTACTATTGTTGGCCCTGAGGCTCCTTTAGTAGCTGGTTTAGTTGATGCATTCAAAGCCGCTAAATTGCGTGTCTTTGGCCCATCTCAAGCAGGTGCTCAACTTGAGGGTTCTAAGTCTTTTACTAAAGACTTCTTAAAGCGTCACAACATTCCAACTGCCGCCTATGAGGTATTTACTAAGGTAGATGATGCTATTGCTTATATTGAAAAGCAGGGCGCTCCTATTGTAATTAAGGCTGACGGCTTAGCTGCTGGTAAGGGCGTAGTAGTTGCTATGACCAAGGAAGAAGCCATTGACGCTGTTAAGTCCATGCTTGAGGACAATGCCTTTGGTGATGCTGGTGCACGTGTAGTTATTGAAGAGTTCATGCAAGGTGAAGAGGCTTCATTCATCGTAATGTCTGACTCTATCAATGCTGTACCAATGGCTACCTCACAAGATCATAAGCGTGTTGGTGATGGCGATACAGGTCCAAACACTGGTGGTATGGGTGCTTACTCCCCAGCTCCAATCGTAACTCACGATGTTTATCAGAAAGTTATGGAGCGCATTATTGAGCCTACCATTAAGGGCATGGCTGATGATGGCATTCCATACTTTGGCTTCCTCTATGCTGGCTTAATGATTGATGACAATGGCGATCCTCGTGTAGTTGAGTTCAACTGCCGCTTTGGTGACCCAGAGACTCAGCCAATCATGTTACGTATGACCTCTGACTTAGTAGACTTATGTTACAAAGGCTGTGAGGCTGGTGGCTTAGAGGGCAAGACCTGCTCTTACAATCCAAATCCTGCTGTAGGTATTGTTTTAGCTGCTGAGGGCTATCCACAAGATCCACGCAAGGGTGATGAAATCAATGGTCTTGATGCTCAATTACCTGATTATGGCAAGGTATTCCAAGCAGGCACTAAAGAAGTTGATGGCAAAGTAGTAACCAATGGCGGTCGTGTTCTTTGCGTAACTGCTATGGGTGGGGACATTGCTGAGGCAACCGCCCGCGCTTATGCATTAACTAAGAATATTAACTTTAAGGGCATGTTCTACCGTAAAGACATTGCTCACCGTGCTTTAGAGCGCTTAGAGAAGAAATAATATTCTTTTATAATTTCATCTATTGATAAAAGCCCGCACTTGCGGGCTTTTTTCGTGTTTTTATAGGCAAAAAGATCTAAGCTAGACATCATTAAGCTGTATTGATTAGTAATCATACACTTAATATCCATGCTCATTACCTTACCCTTTGAGCCAGTCAAACACTTTTACAGATTAAGCATTTATCAGCTTTTAGTTTTGCTCCCCTCAACTATTGTGGTAGCATCACAGCCCAATTCTGTTACTTTTTTTGGAGACCACTGCATAGCTCTCTTATTTAAAGATTTTTTTCACTAATTATGACCAGCACAAAATCATAAAGTCATCGCCCGCTCAAGCCCAAGCCAAAGCCAAAGCTTAGGCCCATGCTCGGGCTCTAGCCCGAGCTAAAGCTCGAGCACAGCTCTAGCCCTAGCCCCTGCTCTTGCAGGCGCAAGAGCTACTACTAAGCTACGCTATACAGCACCCCATGACTGCATGGCATCTGTGCACACAGATCCAAGCCTATGCGCAAGTGAAGCATAAGCTGCCTTAGCAGCTTCTTGTGCGTATGCATAAGCTATCCAGGATAATGCAGGAGCTTAATAGGGATGGGTAATTTTGTAAGTCAAAACTTAGTGAAAGGACTCTTCATTAAGACCCCTTATGCACAGTAATTTTATGGATCAAAGCGCTATTATTGACCAAATTATTGTATTTGCCTTTACCTTTACCGCCAATCTCTTTGCCTCTGTATCAGGAGGCGGTGCGGGTTTTGTGCAATTTCCTTTACTTATTTTAATGGGATTACCTTTTGCAACTGCCTTAGGTACTCATAAAGTAGCTGTAGTGTTCCTTGGTATTGGAGCTCTGGCTAAGAAAAAGAGCAACAAATTCGCTATTGATAAGACCATTGGCTTGGTAATGCTCTTAGTAGGCTGTCCTGCTGTAGTAGCAGGAACTTTGATTGTAATTAATGTTCCAACTAAAGCTGCTGAAATTACCGTAGGTCTGGTCACTATTGCTATGGGTATTTACACTCTGTTAAAGAAAGGCTTTGGCTCTAAGGGTGTAGAACATATTTCTAAAACACGCTTTGCCATTGGTGTATTGCTGATTGTTTTAGTGGGACTATTTTCAGGCTCTTTATCATCAGGTGCAGGATTGTTTTCAACTCTCACCTTAACTTTAGTCTTTGGCTTAGAGTTAAAAAGAGCTATCTACCATACCATGGTATTTGTAGCTACTATTTGGAATGCGGTGGGAGCTATTACTGTAGGCGCAGTGACATCCATTCATTGGCAATGGATTCCAGCGATGATTGTGGCTGCTTTCTTAGGAGCATTCTTAGGTACTGCTCTATTATTAAAAATGCCTACTGAAAAAGTACGTATTGTCTTCTCTATGGTTGCTATTTTAAGTGGCGTACTTTTAATGTA
Organism: Anaerobiospirillum sp. NML120448; assembly: GCF_023050945.1. Classification (GTDB taxonomy): domain Bacteria; phylum Pseudomonadota; class Gammaproteobacteria; order Enterobacterales; family Succinivibrionaceae; genus Anaerobiospirillum. Next base: position 6,333 of record NZ_JALKIM010000084.1, read on the forward strand.
TACCGCCCTAAAATAAGCATTACTCCTCTCTTTGCTTAAAGCTAAAAGCTAGCGTTAAGCAAAGAGAGTATTATGGTATTACTTATTCTCTTCTTGAGCTTTAGCCTGAGCAGCAACGGTAGCTCTGATATTTAAAATTCTTAAACCAATAATAAGGCGATCTTCACTCTTAAAGCGCAATTCTAATTTCTCACCCGCCTTAGCAAGATCTCCCATTAAAAACTCATATTTACGCTCATCCATATCGTCGGCATAGCGATCATTAAATCTTAATAAGAAATCTGTAGTAGCATCAATCTTAGGCATGACACGATGGGCAATGGATAAGGATCGGCTAGATGATTTTTCTAAAAGCTCAACAATTTTAGGATATAAATCGAAATGACCATGAGAGATATAGTCTACTAAATGCTCACAAAAAGCTGTAATAGCCTCAGGAGAAGGACGATCTTGTGCAGTATCAGTTAGATCATCGTGTTCAGGAGCCTTTAGTAAATTCATGTATTTAAGAACTAATTCTTGGCGAGATTTAATCATCTCATTAATCCAAGCATAGCGCTCTTCAACTTCCTGCAAGGTAGTATTAAAACCACCAATAGTTTTAGCACCCATAATAATCTCCATAAACTCACCCAAATAAAAGCTTGTAGTAAGCTCATATAACTAAACCATACCAGAACATAAATCTTTCACTATTGGTATTGAGTCAAGTTTAAGATACTAATCACAAATTTGCGATGCTACCTCTTAATACCATAGCCCCCATAGGGAACTATAGATTAATTGAGGCCTAACTAAGCATGCTTAAGTCTAATCTTAGCAATTATTTAGTCTTTTTGGGCAATTAAAGAGTCTTGATATAGTTCTTTTTTGAACAAGGCTACATTGCTATCAAAACGTTGACGGTTCTTCTTAGCAATTGTGATATCCTCGTTAGATGGCAGTGTCACTCTCATAGCATTTACAGGGCGACCATTATGACGTAATTCATAATGTAAGTGCGGGCCAGTAGAAATACCTGTATTGCCAGAACGAGCAATTACCTGACCAATCTTTACATTGTCACCTTGCTTAACTAAGAGCTTAGAGTTATGCATATAAACAGTTGAATAACTACCACGATGGCGAATGACAATATAATAGCCAGCTGTACGTGAGTACTTGGCAATTTCTACTACGCCATCAGCAGGGGAGACAATAGGAGTACCTACACGTACTGCAAAGTCAGTTCCATTATGTGGTCTTACCCTGCCTGTTACTGGATGGCGGCGAGTTGGATTAAAGTGCGAAGAAATAACTACCTTGCCATCAATAGGGAAACGACGGAAAGTTGAACTAGCAGAGTTATAACCACGCTCATCATAGTAGTTGTCATCAAGCTCATTACGATAAGCAGCCAAAGTACCTACTTTCTTTAGCTTTAACTCAATAGCATTGATCTTGCCGTTACCCTTATCCTCAGAGAATAAAACACGTAAAGTGTCTCCTGGCTGTAAATGGCGGGTAAATTGGACACGGCCTTTAAAGAGATCGGTAATTTTACGGATCTCGTTATAAGTTAATCCTGCATCATGGGCAGCAGTAGAGAAACTATCACCTGCGTTAATAGTAGCAACTACTAAGCGACCACGCTTTTTATAGGCAGGAGCCTCTTGTGAGTCTAATAAAGGACGTGCAGAGCCATCGCTATCAATTACTACAATGTGTGAGCCATTAGGTTCTCTTTTAACGCTAAAAGCTAACTTAGAGATATCATCACGAGTAAAATGCCACTGCTCGTCACTGTCAATTTGCTTAATAAAGCCAATCAGATTGTTATTAGCGTCAAAACTAAAATAAAGCTTATTACCTGGACGGATATTAGCAATAGAATCTCCCGCCTCAGGATCTTGGGATAAAGACTGTAGTACAGCGTATGGGATATTCATATCAGAGAAAATAGAGCTTAAAGTATCTCCTCTTTGAATTTCCTCAGCTGTCCACTTTTGCATCATAGCAGGAGTAAGATTGCTACCATCTTGAGTAGCAAGTTCATTTAAAGACTGCTCTAAAGCTGATTCATCAGTAAGGCTTAAAGCACCGCTTAAATCGTCCTCATCATAGTTTTCCATAGAGCCTAACTCACCTTGAGTAAAGACATCTTGGTTATTGTTATTATCAGATAAAACTACATCACGAGAAGAAGCTGGCAGTTCGCTATCATTGGTAAGTAAAATGTCGGTCAAGGAACGAGTAGGATCAATCATTTCCTCGTAGACATTTTCGTCAGTAATTTCGCCAAATATAGGGGAAGTTTGGCTAGAGGCAGTGGTAGTAACTACTTCTGTTTGTGGTAACACAAAATATAAAGCACTAGCTAAAAATACAGTGCTAGAAATAGCAACAACATGTTGTTTAGAAAGTGGGTATTTACTGGCAGATAAGTCGTCTTGATAGATATAGTCTTCAGTATGCATTTTTAACCAAATGTAATGACTACACCAATAGCGCCGTTCTTTCCCTATATTTCTCCCCTATCGTATAAATTAAGTCATAGTTAAATACTATGATTTAATTGATCCCAATCAATACTTATTTACTATGATAAACAAGCCAAGCAAAGATAAGGCTACGACTTTAAGAACAATATGTGAAAAAGCATCACGCCTGATGCTGATGAATCCAATGCTACTACGGTAGCATGCCACAAAAATGTTAAGGTATAGGACATAAATTAGAAAAGCAAGAAACAGGTGCCATCTTGTCTCACCTTAGTTGGTAAGACGAACAAAATGAACAAAAGTTCCATATTTTTCTATCTATTTTAAGGTTTAAATACTTATCAGCCCCCAACCAAGCCTCAAAGTACCCCATAACTATCCATCACTTACAATCACCATCAATCGCTCATCGCCAATACTGCCATCATCACCAAGCAGCTTATAGCCAAGTACCTTATGTCTTAGCGCTAGCGCAGCTTATGCGCCTATTGTGTAGCAACGCTCGATGCTAGATGCTCGACGCTGTCTAGTGCTTAGACACAATGCGGCACAGCGCAGCGCAATACAGCGCAGCTTGGCTGCTTTGCAAAGCAATAACCAGCACGGCTAAGCAGGGCTTAGAGCGGTAATTTCATGGTCAATGATTAATGATCTAAGGTTGTAATAATTATGATTAAGGCACAGCCACAATTAGACACAAAACAACTAAATTTAAGATAAAGAATCTGACAAATTACTTATTTTAGACAGTTGGTCTTATTCGCACCTTATATAGCTTTATTGTGCGTGAAAATGGAATTAAATTCCACTACCAAAGCAAAAAATCTTATGAAATTTGCTTAAAAGGCACACCAACAAAAAGGCCTCTTACATAAATTAATATGTAGAGGCCTTTAATTACGATTCTAATAAGATCCTAAAGATAGTTATCACACATCTGCTTTAGCTCATCAACACGTTTAACGAGCATCTCCAAATTTATAGATCCGACATTAAGGACAGCCATGGAGCCGCCGTCATAACCTGCTAAATTGACGCGAGCATCACGGTACTTAATCCAAGCTCTCTGTGCCTCTTTTAATAAATTGGCATGCTCAGGATCAAGACCTCTCATGAGTTGCTTGTAGTACACATTTAGCATGGCATCTTGGCGCTCTTCCTCTAAAGTCATACAGTTAAGCATATCGGCAGTTACACCATTGGTAGCTTCCAGACACTTCTCATAGTCTTGAGAATAATCAGCATGAGCGTTAAGAGAAACTAAAGACAAGCCTAAAGTTAAGGCTAAAGCAAATTTTTTCACTGACATAGACTTTAATCCAATGATACAGTTAGGGCCAACAGCATTACCTTATTAGCCCAATGGATGAAATATAGCTGAGCAAAAAACACAGCTATGCCATGTCACTTAAAGTAAGATCTTATAATTAAGACTTATTTAAGGTAGTCTTTGCACATTTGCTCTAATTCTTCGGCACGATCCTTGGTCATCTCCATAAGAGTTCTAGTGCTATTAATAGCATTAGCGCCACCTAAAGAATCAGCAAATGGTAAAGAAGCATCACGATAGATAATCCATGCTCTTTGAGCGTCCTTGAGAAGCTTAGCCTGCTCAGGAGTTAAACCTTTGCTTAATTTATTGTAATAGTGATTGAGCATTGCATCTTGATACACACTCTCGGAAGTAACACAAACAACTTCTTTTGCACTAATACCTTGAGCGGCCTCTAAGCATCTTTCATAATTGCCTGAATATGCGGCATGAGCTGGTAAAGAGCCAGCAGCTAAACATAAGGTTACGGTTGCCAACAGATGCTTCATCTGCATAAGTCACTACTCCTTTAATTCCTAAATTTTAATGATACCAAGACTTGTGCTTATGCGCTTTAAATGACAACTTATTTCCTCGATTCATCTAAAACACAACCCTATTGATTACTTCCATAAATAGGAGCGAAAAGTTAAATAATTCCTTGCCCTACCATATGTCAGAAATTAATCTTGATACTCCTGAATTTTTTCAGGCTCCTATATTTTAGCCTTTTTAAGAGCTAATGTAGATATGTAGCACTAATAAGTTTGACTAAACCCTATTTATTTGTTTTTTTAGCTCATCTGTAAATACAACTTAGTTGCCAGAATTACTACATGATTTGAGCCCATCAATATCATACTAATCAGCTATAATATTTTATAAGTTTTGTTTCTTTGATCGAGGTGTAATGTGATTTTTGGTGAAAAATTTTACCCAATGCTTAAAAAGATGCCACCATGGCGTCATAGTCTTTTTGCCTTGGTTTTAGCAACACGCTCCTATTCTAACTTTGCTTTATGGTGTGAAGTTAAACAAGTCCAAGGTCGTACTGAGTTTTTAAATGCTCTCAAGCAATGCTGGAGCTATCACTACGACAAGTTTAACCATATCGATTTGGAAGCTGCCTTTGATCAAGTTGAGCCTTACTTACCTTTAGAGCTTGAAGACTATACTGAGGGTGATAGCTTTGCTTTTGATGTGGCTGTGATGCTTGATGTAGCCTTATCCTCTGTGCCTATGAGCTCCAAAAATGCTCAAGATGCCTCTCAGGCATCTATGGCAAGTGTCATTCGCTTATGTGAAAACAACTATCCTGACCAAGAGCTTGATGAGGATAGCCTAATAGAGCTTGAGGACATTCAAAACGAGCTTAAATACCAAATCGATCTTATGTATAAGGTTATGGAGCCTCGCTCTGAGGAAAATATCAAAGCTCTCCTTCAATTTGCGCTCGAACCAGGTCTTAGCAATATTGGACTAGAAAACGAGCTTACTTTTGAGGACTTTAGCTCCTGTTTTGTCATTGATACCACCCCAAAGGGCCCATCAAGCAAGGACAATCACCCATCTAATAGCAGCCGCCATGATGCCTATGCCAAAGGCAAGGGCCAAGGCTACGCTCAGGCCCAGGGCCATAGCCAGGGTCAGGGAAATGCCCAAGTGCCAGAGGAGGCCAAGGGCGAGGCTATTGATGAGGCCTTGTTAAATTTAGATCCTTTTGATTTGGAGGCTGATATTGAGCTGGTAGAGGCTAGCGATAGTAATAGCGCTAGCGAAAGCGGCGAACCAAGCCGTCCTTGCGTGTATGGTAAGGTAGATAAATCAGCTCACAAAGGGCGTAAAAATGGTTCAAAAGAGTCTAAGGCTAAAGCTTATGGTGCTAAAGGCAAGAAAGACTTTAAAAAGCCTTACTCTAAGCAGCGTCACGCACGAGTTTTTACCTCTAAAGGCTCTGAAAACTAGTATTTATCGCATTGTTACTGACACTTTAGATTAAAGTGTAAGTTTATGCAAAAATTTACAGTCAAGTTGTTTGTTTTGGGATCTTTATAGCTAGCAATATTTTTAAAATAGTTCTAAACTATTGCGGAAATATTTAAGCAATATATCTAGAATATAGGGCTTATTTGTTCTTAGAAACAACGATAATAGTTGCTTTTAGAACTTAATCTCACAAGCTGGAGCTAAAGCATTATTATCCTTGGCTTATATTATTTAAACTAGCAGTTGCGCCAATTACTGTGCTCTTGTCTATCCTAGACATAGTTTTGACAAGGTTTTGTATATTTTATATTGCGTAATTACTACATGTTTTTAAGCAATGGTTTAAGAGGTTGAAGGAAACTCTATTATGGAGCGCCGTAAATACTCTCGTGTAGCCCTCGATCTAGAAGGCACTTTACAATCTGAAGTTCAAAAGAAGAACTACATGGTATTAGTCCATGACCTTTCTTTAAAGGGTGCTTTTGTTGAGCTTCGTAACTTTGAAGCAGACCCACATTTCTTTAAAGGTCAAAAGTACCAATTAACTGTTGCGCTACAAGCTACTACTAAAATTGTGATGATGATGACTTGTCGTCACGTTATTGGTAAGAAGCTAGGTTTAGAGTGTGATCGTATTGATCCTGAGTCCATTTCCAATTTACGCCGTTTAGTGGAAATGAACGTCGGTCGCTCTGATGTCCTTGGCCGTGAGCTTAATGTATTAATGCATAATGATTAATATTTTGGCTCCTTTTAGCTTGTGCCAAAAGCCAGACAATTGTCTGGCTTTTGCTTTATGGGCCCTAGTAAAAATCTCACCAGGCACAGACCTTATTCAGCCCTAGCGCTAATAAGCGCAGCGCATCACAGGCTATGCAGCTTAAGCTACATAGCCTGTGCTGTATAGTGCGTAGTCGAGCTAAACCAAGTCGACCAGCTCTTGGATGTTTTTAACGGCTACAACTTCCATGTTGCCAATTTTATTTTTATTGCGAGGGGCATTATCAAAAGGCACGATGGCTCTAGTGAAACCCTGCTTTTCAGCCTCATTTAAACGCTCTAGTCCAGATTGTACTGGTCTAATCTCACCTGTTAAACCAATTTCTCCAAAAGCTAAGGTGGTTCTATCAATAGGTCTTTCGGTAAAGGATGATAAGAGCGCCAAAATTAATGGCACATCACCACTGGTACCTTCAATTTTGACACCACCTACTACGTTCACAAACACATCTTGGTCGGCTAATTGAATGCCAGCATGACGGTGCAATACTGATAAGAGCATTGACAGACGATTAGCGTCAGTACCTAAAGATAAACGACGAGGGTTGCCATATTGTGAGATATCAACTAAGCACTGCAACTCAACTAATAAAGGTCTAGTACCCTCCCAAATACAGGTAGCTAAAGAGCCTGGTGCTACTTTTTCTTGTCTATTCAAAAAGATAGCTGAAGGGTTTTTAATTTCATGCAGACCCTTATCGGTCATAGCAAACACACCGATCTCATTTACGGCACCAAAACGATTTTTATGGCAGCGTAAAGTTCTAAAGCGCATATCATTGCCAGCTTCTAATAACACTGAACAGTCAACGCAGTGCTCTAAGACCTTAGGGCCAGCTAAGCTACCCTCTTTGGTTACGTGACCTACTAAAAACACAGCAATACCTGTACGCTTGGCAAATTGGGTCAATGCTGCTGCTGCCTCTCTTACTTGAGATACTGAGCCAGGAGCACTATCAACATCATTAACATGCATTACTTGAATAGAGTCAACCACCAATACAACTGGCTTTTCATTCATTGCAAGAGCAATGATGTTATCAATCGAGGTTTCAGCACCAATACGTACATTTTGGGTTGGTAGTCCTAAACGAGCCGCTCTTAGCGCCACCTGCTCTAAAGACTCCTCACCTGTGATATATAAAACTTTAGTAGTATCTGAGAGCTTACATACCGTTTGCAATAATAAGGTTGATTTACCAGCACCTGGATTGCCACCAATCAACACCACAGAACCAGGAACAATACCACCGCCTAAAACACGATCAAACTCACTATAACCACTAGGAACACGAGGCGTTTGGGCAATGGCTACATTAGAAAGATTTTCCACCTTACCATCGGCTACACCTGCAAAACCACCTAAAGATCTGGCAACAGAACGCTCTGACTTTGGCCCTGACAGCTTGAGCTCCTCAATAGTATTCCACTCTCCACAAGCCTTACACTGTCCTTGCCAACGAGAATATTCAGCACCACATTCACTGCAAACATAAACAGTCTTTGTTTTAGCCATGATATCTACCTATCCTGATCTTGCCTTTATCGACTTTCAAATACTGACATTAGCACTATTGATACATTTTTTCTACATATTTATCTCAATAAGATTAAAAATAATTTTTCTAAATATCTTGCTAAAAATGGATCCCTAGCTCACTTAATAGCTCAAAACAGGAGTAAAATATGCACGTTTATCTGTTGTTGATAATAGTCCCATTATGGACAATGCTTTTACCATCGATTTAAAACAGTTTGATCCAAGCAAACCTATTAGCAATATAGCCACTCTGCTTAGTACATTATATTCACTGTTCAAATATTATTTGCCATTGTTGAATTGATAGTCAAAAGCCATATCAACTTTCAAATCCCATAAGGTCTACTCAATTCTTTTGATCAATAGCCGATAGACAACTAAACAGGCTATTAGCCTTTAGTTAAGCTTTTATTTACCTTTAATTGATAATTACTATCTAGCTTAAATTAGAAAAATCTCTTTCATGTTAGTATTGTTATTTAGCTAGAACTTGCGCTCTTAATGCGCTCGTAAAAATTTTTATTGCTGTTGTTAAGATAATAGGACACCCCGATGCTCACGGAAAAACAGATTGAACTAGTTAAAAGCTCTGTTCCTTTTTTACAAGAACATGGTGTAGAAATTACCTCCATCATGTACAGCCAGATGCTAGCTAACAATCCAGAGCTCCGACAGATTTTTAACCAAGGACACCAGCGTACAGGTAGACAACAGATCTCCTTAGCTGCTGCAGTTTTAGCTTATGCTCAAAACATTGAAAACCCAATTGTTCTTTTCAATGCTGTTAAGCACATTGCCAGCAAGCACGTATCCTTAAATATTCGCGCCGAACACTATCCTATTGTAGGCAAGCACTTACTTGATGCTATTGAAAAGGTCTTAGGAGATAAGGCTAATGATGAGATTTTAGATGCTTGGGCAGAAGCTTATGCTCAATTAGCAGAGATTTTAATTAAGACTGAGTCTGAGCTTTATGAAGACTGCGCTAACTCTGTTGGTGGTTGGTCTGGCTGGCGTAGCTTTAGAATTTCCAACAAGAAAAAGGAAACTGAAGATGTTACCAGCTTCATTTTAGAGCCTGTTGATG
>NZ_JALKIM010000085.1 GCF_023050945.1 Anaerobiospirillum sp. NML120448
CATCTTTAAAGTCTCAAAAAGAAAGGACTATTCAAAAGAAGGCAAAAAAGGAACAGAAGAAAATTATCGAGATGCTATCTCGTAACTTTAACTGTTTACCTGATGCAACCAAGCACTTAGAAAAGGTGAAGAAGCTTTTAAAATTCACTAAGCTTGAGATTAATGAAGGCTATTCTGATGAAATAGTTAATGCACCCTATACTGTAAAACCTAAGGGACGACCATGCAAAGATCTTTCTAAGTATCAAGAGAAGATCATTACTAAGGATAAGTTCTTCTTTCCTCTAAATGTAGAGATTGATAATGATGTTGTAGCTGCTGCTATTGAGAGTGAATGTAAGTTTGTTATTACCACTACTGATATATCACGCAACTGGACAATGGCTGAGCTTTTTGAAATGTATCGCCACAACAATGTGATTGAGCAAACATGGAGACTAGCTAAAAGTAAAACTCTGTTTGCAAATGCTATCTATCTGAAGAAACCTGAACGAATTTGTGGTCTTTTATGGCTCATCAATATTTGCGTTCTTGCCTATGCCTATATCCAGTTTAAGTTAAGGCAAGAGGCAGCTATAGATCCACAGTTTAAAGTGCCTTCTCGTGCGAAAAATATTCCTGAAAACCCAATTACAACAGAATCTGTTCTTTACTATATGGCAGAAGTTAAGCCTATTACTTTGACTTACTCAGATGATGGCATTGCCACTTTGCACAACATTACACCATTTATTTATCAAGTCCTATTATGCCTTGGTATAGAGTGGCTTATGATAGTTAAAGCCTCGAGGTATGATAGGACTATAAATAATTGCTGATAAATGGATTACCAATGACTGACACAAGCCATTGGCATTGGCAATGGCCTTTATAAGCTATCCATAAGTTATAGGGGCTTATACCTCATGCAAGGGAAAGAGCTTAGTGTGTTGGCATAAGTCTCAAGAAAAAATCCCTATGGTTTGAACCATAGGGATCTATAAAAGAGTCAGGTTAAGCTTGGCACTAGGCCTTTTAGGGTCTGGTTGAGCACTAACTGCAATTAATCAAGCACTTTTGAATGGCCCTATTTCTTTTCTGGCTGTACATACATTACCAGCTCAGACTCGGCAATATCTACTTTTTCAAAGAGCTTACGTAAGACACGCAACTTATTCCTATTATCAACATTAGCTAATAAGTATAAGCCCGATCTAATCTCATGATACTGACTTGCCTCTTGCTTTACAGTCATAAAATACTGCTTATTATCAAAAACAATGTCAGTATTATCAGGATTGAGGTCTAAAACATAGTTGACCACCCCAACAATCATTTCTTTCCAAGATGCTTTAGGGCACTCCTCTCCCAAAATACGGTAGCCATCTAGTTTGCGACCAAGCGGATTAAAGCTACGATCCTCTAGTGTGTAGCTCTCCGCAATTTTTTCCAAAGGCTTGAAATTGCTCTTTGGGAAAGGATAGAGTTTTAACAACGTCTTAGCTATATCATTGCCTCTTTGCTCTAGTTCCTCTTGAGTCCATTTCTCACATTGAGATACCCAGCGGGTCATACGATATTTAGAGTGAATATATCCAGGAATACTTTGAGTATCATTAATTAAGCCGTCTCGTTTGTCTAAAAATGGCTTATTGCCAAGAACACTATTGATGCCTGTGATAGTGAGATTAGCAAAAGTATGAAGATACTTATTGTGGATCTCAGCAAAGTTTTCACCCAGCATTTTCTTCCAGCTTTCATTAAGTGACTGAGGCATAATATGCTCAATAGTAGCCTCTTTGCTCTTGAGCTCTTTTGCCACATCATTTGACTCACCAGGTAAGGAGTTCTCAAGACGCTCTAAGAAGAATATCTTAGTTGGGGTGATCATTTCATAAACATCACGGCTCTTAATAGCATCAACAAAACTTTCATCTCGAGGAATTTGGTAATTACCATCACGACGTAAGATATGGTATGCCAAAATGTCACTATAGGAACACTTAAGCTCTTGGTTAGCATCCTGGTAGCTTTTAATGCTTTTGAGCACGTCTCTATGTAAAGAGCAAAATACCTGGGTTAAAGCATTGCTAGGCAGGCGAACAATAGTACGACGAGCTAAGAAGTTTTCCACTAAATCAATGACTTTGAAAACCTCATCCTCAGACACGTTGTTAGTCCGAGCATACTCAAAAAACTGCATGAAAAAGACATAGACCACACTACTATCCAAATTCAAAATGTGGCTCATTTTTTCAGATAGTTTAGGAGTGTTAAGCTTAGCTTTGGCAATTTGCTCGAATAATTTAGCAAAATGCAGCATCACCTCAAGTTCACTTACTCGATCTTTGCCTTGCATATAAGCCTTCCACTCGTAGTAAATGCTGTTCTTATTTACTGGACGGGACAACTTTTTCTGTAATGTTAGATAAGATCTTATAAACTCATCGACCTTATCTAAAGTAGCACGCTCAATATTACGCCAATAGTCTTTGTAGCAGCGCTGCTGCACTTCACTTGGCAACGACATGAGCATGAAATTACGTACCTTGTCAGAATTACTTAAAGCAAGGCCAGTAGAGTTGAGGCTTTCGAAAATTAACTGAGGATCATCATTTAATTCAAGCTCAATAGAAATGACCTGAAGACGGTTAATAGCTTTGAGCAATTGGTCAAAAGTGATGCCTTGAGCTTTGCTAACTAATAGCTCATAGAACAGCCTAAAGTTTACTGTGACTTTAGAGTCTTCGTCTAATTGAGCCTCATCATTAAAGACTTTGTCATAAGCGATACGGTCATCCTCAATAGGTTGCAGCTTAATCTTGCGGTCAGAGTCACTAAACTTTGCCAATAGAAAGTTTTCCATAGCCTCGTCTACCTTGCTTGGATTTTCTACAGCAATTTTGCCTTCTTTAACGGCTTTAATTGCAGCTAATAGAAGCAAAGAAATAGTAGTAAGACGTTGCTGACCATCAATGACCAAACGATTGTAGCCACTATCTGCTGGGGCAATTACTATGGAACCTAAGAAATGATTAGCCTCAGGATCTTGGGCTAAGCGTACTACATCATTAAACAATTGCTCACAATTGTTGTGCTTCCAATCATAATTTCTCTGATACACAGGAATAATGAATTGGATCTTACTTCCCTCAATGAACTCATTAAACTGCTTAGCATTTCCTTTCATACTTATTTCCTAAAATACGTCCTAATACGAAGCCTTAAATACCAGAAAAGGTGGAGTTGTTTAACCATGATTTAACGTGAACATCAGCTCACATCATGAACTGGTGTCTGTCTGCCCACTTTCAATTTAAAAAAATTGAAATATGAATCATGTGCAAAATAATTAGCTCAAGAGCTTATGCATGCTTACATAAGTTTAACTACAATAGCCTATCATTATAGTTTGATCTGCCTTGTAAAACATGGCCCAGCCGCTTCTTTTAAGCAAATCTTTTAGCTTTTTAGTTGCATAGACAGAATATGAAAAGGTTGCCCCTGCTCATCTAAAGGACTACGAGATACCACCTCAAAGCCCATATGCTCATAAAAGCGTAAGGCCTTTGGATTATCCTCATTAACATCAACATTGTTAACACCATACTTACTAATGGCTGCTTTGACTAAGGCAGCACCAATGCCTTGAGAGAAATGTTTAGGGTCAAGGAAGATCATTTCTAATTTCTTGCCATTAATGCCCATAAAGCCTCTAGGCCACATTCCTCACAAGCCACAACCAACGTCTCTACCTATTTTATAGCCGTGGGTACATAAGCCTTAATTTGAGCTATTTGCTCATAATTTAAAAAGCTATGACTTGCCTTTACCGATTGCTCCCATAAACCAACAAGTTCCTTAATTAGCTCATCATCATGACTCACAACTTCCTTTAACTCTCTTGCCATCCCTACATATCCTTAATCTTAGAGGTAAAAACACTCTGTTGTGCAAACAGTAGTAGCCTACTGACAAAATTGACAACTTCTTACCTACTTTTCAATGTGCTTAACATGACTTAGCTTTAGCCTTGCAACGCTGTTTGTACCAGCTTAATTGTTAATTTTGAAGTGATATCAGTGCCATATGATTTCAATATCCCCACTACCTAACTTTACTTCAACTAACCCACCACACTATATTTTGAACGCCTATAATCCAAGTAAATTAACCCGCAAACTAAATCACCCCTAACCTTACTCTATCAAAGCTTAACTAAGGCAATATCAGTTCAGGTGTGGCAGTTTAAGCTACTAAAGCAAAGGACAGCAGCCCAGACTTAACCAAACCTAACCATACCTGACCAAGCGTCATACAATTTATAGAAATAGCTGCCAATATTGATGCGAACCTACAAGCTCTATTTAATACAGCTTTGCCTAATGAGCATCCTCATAGCGATATACTCCCATTGTTGAAAGGACTACTTCTCAGTTGCTTGCAAGCGAGCTATTAACTACCTTGTTTTATGTGGACAAACTGGCATACATACATGTTTGTAATGTACCTTAGCTTTTACATTATTTAGCCAAATTATCTACTGACAATTCCTTACCTATCCAAGTACTTATGTGTCTAGTGTTGTAGTCTTAGAACCAAGCTACAAAAGGATACACACTATGGTATTTAACTTATGGAGTATCTCTGGCTTATTTTTTGCTTTAGTCAATTGCGATTCTCTGTAGAATCAAAGACTTTTGTGAGCAAAGTCTTGTTGTTCTTGAGTTTTTAGCCTGATTTTTTACTTAAGGCTTAGACATTACTTTCTTGAGTTTGACATTACATGTTTGAAAGTATTGTTTTTTTTGACAGTAATTCAAGATAACTAATTACGAACAGCTCTAGGAGAGGGTATCCATTCCCATTAATTGCATGTGTCATAACCACAGTTTCTTTAACACTATGGCTATGATTTGCTAACCAAATACTTAAATTACTATTTATTCAAGTGCTATGCACCCTGACAAATTAGCAAGCAACTGTTAGTGATAATTGTTGCCTTTTTGACTAAATAGTAAATCAATAGCGAGAAGCTAGTTTTATGAGACAGACCAACTCAACTTTAACTTTCTTGGCTGCACAATATCGTGCCGTTTTAAAAGATGCTTACCTTAAAGGCCTAGCTTCCACAGCTATTGTAGGTACAGCTGTTATGGGCTCCATGGGCTCAGCTCATGCTGCCGACTCGCATGATACTACTGCTCCTACTCCACAGGATTTTACTAGCTTAGAGCAACTTAAGGAAAAAGGAGCTAAGCTAAACTTAACCCTTTCTGGTGGTAAGACTAAGCAGTTTGAGATTAAAGAGAGTCAAGCTTGGGATGCAGACCTTGTAATCACTGATGGTCTCAATAGCGGGCCTCACCAAATTAAGTCTGCTTATGGCAATAAGAATATTGACCTAAAGGGTGTTGGCTCTTTAACAGTAGAGTCTAGTAACAATGCAGTTATTTCCATTGGTGAAAATCAGGGTGCTTACGAGTTCACCATGGATATTGACACTATTAATGTCAAGCAAGGCGGTGTAAGAGTTAGATCTGGCATGGGTAAAGATAAGAATACCCGTGTAGCAGCAAAGAACATTGTCATTGGTCAAGGCAATGCTCCAACTGTTAAGCCAGGCGAAAAGTTTGAAACCTACGTCCATATTGCAGGTTTAGTTGATACAAAGGGTGACGCAGGTCGTGCTGCTTTAGGTACTCGTGATTCCAATATTCAGTTTAATCGTGGCGAGATTATCTTTGAGGGCTACAAAGCTGATAGAGCCGTTATGGAAGGTAATCTTGAGGGCAAAGGTGGCACTCTCGATTTCCAACGTGGCGATGGCACTATCAAGACCATTGGTAAAACCACTGGCACTAATGTAGTTATCAAAGGTGGCAATAGCGCAAACGAACATTACGCTAGTCGTGGTATGACTGCGGTCTTTGATTTTGACCGTGCGTTAGCTGGCATCGAAGGCTCTGATGCTAACCTCGTAATGGATAGTGGCACCATTAGCATTGGTGGCTATTCTAATTCTGCTGCTAATAATATTGACCAAAAAGCAGGTACCATGCATGTTAAGCGTGGTACTTTAGAGCTTGGCTCTGCCATGAAGGTAGAGAGCAAAGATCACAACAGTGGTCGTATTCTTATTGGTGACAATAGCGCTTCTACATCAGCTAAGTTAAAGCTCAATAAAGAGCAATTAAAGTCATTCTTAAATAGCGGTGGCTCTGTAGACTCTGGCTCTAAGCAAGGCCGAGTTGAGCTTGCTAGTGGTGGTACTTTATACCTAAACAATACCACTCCAGATCAGGCACTTGATCTTAACGATCTAGCTTTTGCCGATGCCAAAGGTGATGGTAACTTATATGTTTCTAGCGAAGGTACCACTGTAGAGACCAACAATCTTAAGATTGATAAGGCTCTTAGCGGAAGTGGTGCTGCTAAGCTCAATGTAAAAGCTCAAAATATAAGCTTCCATGAGACTTCTGACAGTGGTGATAGCTTCAACTTTAAGCGTGCTATTGCCTCTGATGTTGATTTTGTTCCTAATGGTTCAGATGGAACCTTTAACTTAAAGAACGAAGTTCACATCTCAAAGACTCAGGAAATTGCTAACCCATATAACACCTCAGCAGGCAATGTACGTGTAGCAGCTGATACTACTATTGATGATAACTTATCTGTAGAGTCTGGTGGCAAGCTCAATATTGCAGCTGGCAATGTAACCACTACTGGAAAAATCTCTGTTAATGGCGGCTCTGTAGGTGTTGGTGGTTCTCCTGATAGCAAAGATCATGGTGTGAATGCCACTTGGAAGGTTAAGGGCGAATTAGAACTAACTAATTCAGCTAAAGGCAATTTAGAGCTTTGGGCAAACACTACTACTAACATCCAAACCGAGGAAGGCAGCGATCCATTAACCTACCAAAGCCGTGGTAAGTTAGACCTTACAGAGGGTAATCTTACTGTAAGTGGTCATCAGACTAATTACACCACTATTAAGGCTACCCAAAGCACTCTTGCCTTAAATCAAAAGAATTTCGATGAGCTTTTAAATACTGATGGCCAGCGCTCAGGTGATGCTTCTAAAGGTGCTGCTGTATCTTTAGATAACTATGCTAACCTTGATTTACAGGGCGATTTACGTGCTTTAAGCGGTGGTCAGGCTGTAGCTTTCTCTACTGATAAGTTTAAGAAAGTTAACTCTGGTGCTTCTGTAGAGAGCGACCATATTGGCTTTACTGGTAGCAATAACCGTGTAACAGCTAACAATGTACACTTACAAGGTGATGAGCTTGATATTGGCTCTGGCAACTTTGTTGAAGCTCGTGAGAAAGTTGTATTAGATGCCCCTGCTGCCTCTTCTATTAACCGCAATATTGATCAGGCCTTAGCCAAGGCACAAAATGCCTTAGCTGCTGCTAAGCAGGCTCTTAATGCTGCCCAAGGTATTGATGGTTCTGTAAAGGCCTCCCCTGCTAACTTTACTATTAAGTCAGGTAATGTTCAGGTTGGCTCTCAATTAACAGCTACTGACAGGACACAAACCATTACTGTTGGCAATGACAATTCTAAAGCTGCCAATGTTTACCTTGGCAATGCTAGTTTAGAAAAAGACCAATTTAACCGTCTCACTGCTGAAGGTCAAAATGGCAAGTTAGCTACCTACTCTCCAGCCTCTGGCAGCGTAGATGTTGACCTCAAGTTAAATGGTGTTGATGAGAGCAATAAGGCTGGCTTATATGTAGTTAATGGTAAGTGGACTGCTCAAAATATTGATGCTACCAAGAACGCTAATATTGTAGTTGGTAGCGATATTGATGGCTTAAAGCCCGAGCAAGTTCAATATCAGGCTAATAGTGCTCCAGCTCTTAAGGCTAAAAAGGTTTCTTTAGACTCTGGCTCTAATATCACTATTTCTGCTCCAGGCAAGGCTGAGTTTGATAGCTTAGCAATGTCTGGTGGTACTCTTGATATTAATGGCCATATGGTTGTAGGCTCTGCTCCTGCTGGTACTGCTGAGGATCAAAAGAAGAATTATGCCTACGATGTAAAGGGCGGCAATATCAATGTTACTGGCCGCAATGCTAAGTTAGAACTTGGCAATGAGGCCTTATCTGAGCTTAAGCTTGCTCTTGCCCAAACCAAGAAATTACTCTCTGAGGATACTGAAGCTTTAGATCCAGCACCAGCCCCTGTACCACCAGCTACAAATATTGACCCTAATCAGAAGTACACCAATAACGTAGCCATTAAGGATGCAGCAACCTTAAAGCTTGACTTTAATAAAGACCAGCTCCTTACTGTCGATGATATTAAGGCTTTACGTCAAGAGTTTATTGCTCAAGACAGCCTTGATGATCAAGGCATGATTAAGGATGGTTATTTAGATATTGGTAACGGCAAGATTGCTGGTATTAATATTAAAGATAATAAAGTAAGCTGGGATGAGCTCAAGCCTCTCCAAGGCGTTGATGGCATGATTAGTGATGTTGTCAATGAAGAGCTTAAGCAAGCTACCTTAGTAGATGTTAAGGATGGCGATACCGTAGCTGGTAACTTTGGTAATATCCAACTTGATAATGGCGGTACTAATCTTAATGTAGGCAATACCACCTTACATAATGCCTCTGGCCAGAATGGTAACTTTATTGCCAATGAGAGCAATCCTAAGCAACCTTTGGGTGCTACTGTAACCTCTGGCTCTACCTTAGGTTTATACAATGGCGGCAATATCGGTGACTTAAACTTATCACAAGGCTTAGCCTCTACTGATAAGACTGTCTTAAATGTAGCAGGTAACAATCAGGCTCCAACTAACATTACTTCTATTTCAGGTGGCGCTAATACTCAAGTAAATCTTGATGCTACTACTGTTGTAGAAAAGAATATTGCTGTTGAAGGTCTTGAGATTAACTCTGATGTGACTGTATCTGGTGATACCAATGTTACCTTCTTAACTAATAAGGGTAAGCCAGGTCAGGGTACCTTAACTACTCAAAACTTAACTGTTACTGGTGATAGCAATAGCGATATTGATTTTGCTGGCAACTTAAATGTAGCTCAAAAGGCTCAGTTTAAAGACAACACCACCTTACGTGGCAATAATAGCTTTGGTGATCTCAACTTTGAACAAAAAGGTCATTTAGCTAGCGGTCAAACATTTGCCAACAATGTCACTATCAGTGCTGGCAAGCAATTAATTGTTGGCTCTGACAAGAATGGTTCTCAGCCTGGTTCTAGTGCCACTTTAGTAGCTAAGAATGTAAAGCTTAATGGCGGTACCTTGATTGCTGATCCTGAGTACGGTCAAAAGGCATCTGTAGTTGCTATTGGTAAAGTAGGCTCTACTAGTACCACCGCTGCTGCGGCTGCTCAGTCACAAGAAAATGAAGCCGATCACTTAGCTGCTATTTTAGCTCAAGCCTCTGCTAATCGTGCCAATTCTCAGGCTCCAGCTACTATTGCTGAGCAAGTAAAGGCTGCTGCTACAGGCCCTAATGCCAGTGATTCAGACTTTGGTGGCGGTGTAGTTGATGGTAAGGTAGTAGCGCTGCAAAACTCTATTGTAGCTTTAGGTGTTGAGGCTAACGATATTAATCAAGCTATGAGCGAAATTAATGCAGCCTTTGCCCCATATATGAAGAATGGCTCCTTACAAGATCCAAGCACCAATGCTGATGGCGTAGGCGCTATTGCTTATGTTGCTAAACCAGTTAAGCTCAAAGGCAATGATAAGATTATTGTCGATGCCACGAGCAAGCTTAGCGACTACCAGAAAAATAGCAACAAGTATAATCAAGGCGATGTTTACTTAGCTCAAAACTCTGCTTTAGCTGTTAGCAAGAATGCTGCAACTCAAGCAAATGTAGCTGCGGTTAACATTGATAAGAACGATGGTAAGGTCTATGCAGAGCGTAATGCTAAGGTCTTAATTACTGGTGCTAACTTTGATCCTAAGGCTTATGTTAAGATCTTTGCTGATAAGGATGGTTCTGCTGAATTAGTAACCGAAGGCAACAGTACCTTAGCAGTACAAACTGTTAACGGCTTGTTCGAAGTTAAAGGTGGCTTAAAAGCTGGTAAGATTGATGAAAACATTAAGCTTACCTTAAACTCAGCTAAGGCTGGCCAGCTTTATCACGACACTTCCAAGCCTGTTCGTGATACTATTTTGAAGTATGCAGATCTAGTAGCTGGTCAAACAGCTGCTAAGAACGAATTGCTCAACAACACCATCACCATTAATAGTGGTCGTGATGTAGAGCAAGTAGCTCGTATGACTGATTTTGGTGGTAGCACCAAGGCAGCTATTGATGTTGCTAACCAGGCCTCTAATGCTATTGCTTCACGCATGGGTGTAAGAAGTGCTAAAGATAGCAATGCTCAGGTGGTAGCCTCCAATCGTGGCGCAGTATGGGCCAGTGGCAACTACAACAAGCAACGCAATCGCAATTTCGATGCTCAAGGCGTAGACTATGGCCATGATGTTGATATGGGCGGCATGAGCGCTGGTATGGACTTTAAGGTTGCTCCTAATGTTGATGTCGGTGCTATGGTAAATATTGGCACTGGTCAGATTAATGGCCGTGGTGCTGGTGAAGGCATTAAGAATGATATTGAGTACGTAGGTGCAGGTGTATACGCACGTGCTAAGCAAAATCGTGCTCAAGTCGTAGCTGATGTTTCCTACAACCAAGTTAAGTCCAAGCTTGAGGGCCAAACCGCTATTGGCAAGGCCACTGCCGAGCACAACACCCATGCTATTAGCGCAGGTGTCACTGCTCAATATGATATGGATGTTGCAGGTGTTCAGGTAAGCCCACACGCTGGTGTTCGCTATACTCACATTAACACCCAAGATCACGATATCAAGGTTAACAATAAGACTACAGCCTCCTATCAAGGCAAGGATATGAATGTTGTATCCCTCCCTGTTGGTGTGACCGTAGCTAAGAAGATTACTAATGGCAATTGGTCGATTAAACCTTCTTTAGATTTAACCGTTACAACCAATGTAGGCGATGATGCTCACAAGGGCAATGTTAAGTGGAGCGGTATTGATAATCTCAACACTGCTGTGAACAACACTGTTCTTGATAAGGTCAACGTTGGAGCCACTGCTGGTGTACAATTTACCAATGGTAACTTCTCTGCTGGCGCAGGCGTAGGCTATACAGGATCTGAGAACTCTGAGGATTTAACCGTTGGGGTTAATGCTCAATACAAGTTCTAACCACAAGCTCTCTCCTATCATCTTATCAATGATAAGAGAGGGCAAATACACTACTTAAAAGATAAACACTAAATTACACCAAGAATCCTCATATCAAGCCTGCAAAGGCAAGGTATGGGGGTTCTTACTTTAAAGAGAGATTTTTTAAGCAAGCAATTATTTAACATAATATGCATACAGCCTCGCTTAACTCCCTCTAAAGCTTAAGCACTCACATCCATAAGATTCAATGTAATTGCTTAAAATAAAACTATTACCTACCCCTACTGCCGTAGGCCAAGTGACGTATGCTATAAGACGATTGTTGTGCGAGGTGTGCTGTGAACCAGGTAAAAGAGCAAATTTTTTTGATGGGAAGTACGGAAATAGCAAAGAACTTTCTGTTCTTGCATCAAGGATAGCTTTTGATAGGACAATGGCTTAACTCAGCTTATATGCTACTTACTAAGATAAATAACCATATAAGCCGAGCTAAGCGCTTAAACTAAGGTTCAAGACTAGGCAGATCTTGAAGCTAGGCCTTGGGCCAGACTTAAAGACTTTGGTCAGGTCGGGCTTTAAGAGTGAGTCGATGGTCTTGACCATTCAGCTTAAGCTTTAGTATTAATTAATACTATTTCTTGTGGAGCTGACGAGCACCTTCAGCAGTTGAAACTACTAAATCTAAAGTAGACTCGCCACCAGAGGCAGCCTCAACACCAGCACCTACTGCACCCTCTAAAATTGGGGCATCAGCAATCTTTACACGTGATCTTAAAGGCTCTTCTAACATAGCAATAGCTGCTTGAGAGCTAATAACGCCAGAACCTAAATCAGCTAATACTACTACGCCTTCGCCTTGATCAGCTTGCTTAATAGCATCGAGAACCTTCTGTGGATCAGTGCCTAAACCACCCTGAGCATTACCACCAGCTGGGTAAATAGGCATCTTAGTACCATCACGAGAAGAAATCTGCTGAACCATATCGCAAATGCCTTCGGCTACTTTGCTGCTGTGAGAAACGACCACAATACCAATCATTAAAAAACTCCTTAAAATCTTCCAGAGCTGCCATACATACAAGGACACTCTTTGTGTTTAAGAGGCCTTTGATGTACATTCTAACACTCTTATCAGCTTGCTAGAATATACCAAACCCACAAAATGATAATTTAATATACAAATGCAAATTTAAGGTGCCTCTAAGCTCAACTCTGCACGACTCTGACCATCCCTACCCATTACTTTTTAAGCAGCTATAAGACTAAATATCTTTCTTGATTTTTATCACGCTCTAGCAAGCCAAGCCACCCAAGGCAAGCCAAACCAAGCCAAGCCACGCCAAGCTATACAAAAACAGCCCACTCCAAACCTTGCATAGCTCCGTTTGGTCTATCATTTGTGAAGAGCATAAACAGCCATTATTTTCTGCTCTCTACCACTATTTGTATTGCAGTACCAACCTTCTTTAAGCTAAAGGCTAATACTCCTTACTAAAGCACGTTGCGACATCTTACGATGTCCATCAACCTATTGCCAAACCACATGTCCTAATAAATACGATAAATAAACTGCCTTGATAATTGTTTAGCCAGCTCCAGTCTTTCAGACAAGGGCAACTATTTTTCTAGACTCTGTTAAGGCATCTTGGCACTAAACCTATACGCTCAATATTCTTTATTAAAACAATAAAGAGTACCTACCCTGATGGCAGGTTGGTTGGGCGATAAGTTAATAGGTCTTGTTTGGGTTAGCGTATGTATAAGATACTCCATGCACCATACGATACTGTCTTAGAGTTGCAGTAAAATTCTTGTGCAATCCATTATTATGGCCACCTTAAAGGCTTATTTGCATATAGTAATACATAACTAACATACTCTGTACACAGAGCAAACCATCTTGTCTGTACTTACCAGACTAAGTAGTAATTCCCATACCTTTTTTCATTGAACCGACTCCTCCCATCAGTAAAACGCAACTAAATAGCACCAGCAGCTTTTACTAACAATATCCCCACTCCCCAATGTTAGTAATTTACTCAAGATTAACAACAATTACGTTACGAAAACAGCTTAACCTTACTTGATACACTGTTCCCTATGGGCTTGCTCATGTGAGCTGGTCAGAACCAATACTTGAACAAATTTGCTTAAGCCATCTTAGGCAAATATCCATATTTATCGATATGTTTGCAATGTAAAAAGCAGGTATTATTCATACCTGCTCTGGATTATGTTCTCCTTGGTAAGCCCTCAATGGTTGACCTTATCAATACCTCTCTTTCAAAATTAGAGCACGTCAATATTATTGATGCCAAGCAATTACGATATATACGCAATTACAAGCCAAAACAGGTATACCTAAAGTATCGTTGTCGCATTTGAGCTTTTGATAGGAATCAAACAACCTGTTAGCCAACGACAATGCATTAATTTGAAAGATAGGCTTTCTCAAGGAACATAGGCTAAACACCCTATCGATATTGTATTATTAGCCTATAGGTTAAGCTTTGGTTTGCATAGCACCCCAGGCCACCTTGCTAACTGAAATGGGCTTATAGCGCTCAATAATATAATCAAGCCATAAGGTACTTTGACCCTTTTCGTTTTGCACAAAACGAGTCTTTTTGTCTATTAGCAAGACCTTAACTCTTTTCATAGCTTCCTTGTCATCAATACGCAGCTTTTTGCAAAGCTCCTCTTCTTGCGTATCAACCTCATGATCGCTATCTATAGACAAACTAATTAGTATCTTTCCCTTTTCCTCCACAAGGTCTCTAAAAATGGTATTAATATGGCTATCATCTGAGTTGAAGTTAAAGCCAATTACCACAATGGCATCAGCCTCTTGATAATTACGATATAGATCGGCATATCTACATGAAATATCAATAGAAGTCATTGGCTTAGTGCCGCTTTGGGTAAAGAAAAATGGAGTAATTAATTGGTTTTTAAATAAAAAGCGGTTATTCCTTGGCTCGGCATCTTGATTACCATCAGTTGCCTTAGCCTCCGCTTTAAATTCATCTTCTTCGATAATAATTAAAGAGTTTTTGTAAGGATTATAGAACTCCCCTACGCCTCCATTAAGACGAGAAATCGAACCAAAACGCTCTTTCAGCTCATTTTCGTCCATTCCTTCGTTGAGCCCTTTAACTAATTTACCATAGTAGTCATTATAGTTAGAAGAGCCTAATCCCTTAATATGTAAGATGCTGCTATCTTTTTGAAGCTCTTGGATAATATCCTTGTAGTAGCTTTCTGACGCTTTTAACTTATCTATAGTAAGTCGATGATTGGATTCTGTGATGACATCATAAGCGGTTTGTAAGAACATCATGATTTTAGTGAATTTCGCCCAATTAGTTTTAGGAGACATAATATACCTGAAATTGTCATCCAGTAACTTTTGGTAGTCAATTGCTTTAGCGCATAGTTTATAAATCAAATTCCAGACAAGGATACTGAATCTTTCTACTTCATCCTTTCCTTCAACTAAGGCTGGTTGTTTTTGTTGAATAAAGTCAAAAATATGGTCTGACTCTCTACCTATATCCATATTGAATCTAGGGCTAAATTTATTAAAAAATTTCTGAAGCTTATTATTATTAACCAAAAATAATCCGCCACTAATTTTTTCACTAATATTCACGCCACAAATGATAGTTAGCATATACATGATTACTTTGTAAGAAATATCTAGCCTTTGGTATGAATCCTTGCTTATTAGCTTCTGATATTGCTTTATTTCATTAGTGGAATGTTCATCTAATTCTTGGAAAAACTAATTTTCATTAAATTACTCCTAAACCCCTTATTTTATCAGGCATACGATATCCACTTGTGGGAAGTATAATATGAACCTAATGCATTAAGAAAATTGCAAAGGAACCTCCTCACCTGAAAGATCAATGTACTCAGGCTTAGGATTGTTTTCATTTACATGATTTGCAACTATCTCTGCTGAGTTTCGTTTTGCAAACTCCTCTCTGTATGCTT
>NZ_JALKIM010000086.1 GCF_023050945.1 Anaerobiospirillum sp. NML120448
TTGATGATGCCACCTACTATGTATGTGGACCACAAGGATTTATGGATATGGCTTTAGATGCACTCATTTCCAATGGAGTACCAAACGAAGCTATCCGTTTTGAGCGCTTTAGTACAGGTCGCTAAAATTAAAAACCTAACTTCACTTTTTGGGGTTAATTACTTTTTACACCTAGGTTATAAGGGGCCCCCCTTATAACCTAGGTAAATACTACCTTTTAGTCGAATTTGTACTCATCATTTTCCTCCCCCTCTTCCTACCAAGGCTAGTGCTTAATTCATCTAAGGCCATGGCAATGGCCATAACACTATTAGTGATAGGAGCTGCGACTTATTTGCTGTTATTGCAGCTGCTGTTGCAACTGTTGTTATTTTGCTCGTAGGTTGTGAGGTGCTATTTTTTTGATCTGTATTGCTTTTTTCTTAAGCCTAAGAGAGATTAAAAGCCTTATAATTTAGCTAGAAATAAGGAGGTGCCTTCATGTTTAGAATTCGAAAACAGCTTCTTTTGTTAGCTTTGCTTGCCGCTACTGCCCTTAGCAGTGCTTGGGCTTATAAGGAAAGCATTCATATTGAAAAAGATGATTTGAATGGCGGCTTTTATTATTATGGTAAAAATAAAGAAGAGCAAATTTACGAGCGCTATGATAACTATGGCAATCTAGATGGCTACGATACTCCTGATGGCCCTGTATGGAAAAATTCTGATGGTACTTGGGATACCCCTTATGGCGAGTTCATTCCAGATAAACACGGCGGCTATGAGCACAAAGATGGCTATTTAGAGCCTGATGGTAATGGCGGCTATTATTTTCACAAATATTAACCCTTCTAAAAAGGCCATTGGCACAAAGTGCTAATGGCTTTTTTATCTACCCCAAGCTTTGCTCTCATGCCCAGCA
Organism: Anaerobiospirillum sp. NML120448; assembly: GCF_023050945.1. Taxonomy (GTDB): domain Bacteria; phylum Pseudomonadota; class Gammaproteobacteria; order Enterobacterales; family Succinivibrionaceae; genus Anaerobiospirillum. The sequence continues at coordinate 902 of NZ_JALKIM010000086.1, forward strand.
GCGCACTTAATGACCAGCGCCTTTCATGCCTTGCGGCACTTTATTCCCAGCGGTGCTTTTTTCCTTGACATGCGTTATGCCTTGCGGCGCTTTCTGCAAGAATACCAGTGCTATTTAACTATTTGGCCGTTTTCTTAGCTAATTAAGGCTGTAGTTGGGATAGTGCTGGCACTTGCGCATGCATATGCGCATATGCTGCGCTTGCGCTTGTGCTTATGGAATATGAACTAACTACCCCCAGAGGGCCTTAACCTTAACCTTATGTTGTTGTTGCAGCTGTCTAAATTGAAAAAAGCCATTTGCAAACAAGAGGGCAAATGGCTTAGTTTGGTTTGTTTTGGTTAAAGTAAAATGCGTTGATGCATTTGTCTATACTCTGGCATACAGCTAATAAAGGCTTTAAGCATTAGGGCCTGCTCTAGCTCGATATTTTCGACATCCACATGTAAGGATGGATCAATAGGCAGACGTAAATAGTCTCCAAAGCAATAAGTTAAGAATACATCGATATCAGCTGGTGCATTAAACAATCTATTCTCAAAAGAAATCTTACGGGTTGGCAACATATCACGCATTCTAAAAGCATTACACTTAATGCTATTGTGACAAAAACCTAAGGAGAAGAATAAGGTTGGCTCAGCACAATCAAGATCAAAAGCCAAATCTTTGATGTTCTCATTGGTCAAATCTCTAAAAGACTTATGATATGACTCTACATCGTGATAGCGACTACGCTTTTTACTGTGAATTACATTAAGAGTTTGCAGCTGCTTAGTGAATGCTAAACGCTCTTTAATGGACATGCAACGATACATAATTTCATAGCAAAAGACATCTACACTTACCTCAGGAATACTCTTATGGCGCACTTTAATCATGTTCCAAACACCAGTAGGAGCTGAGTGCAAGGTAGCAAACAAACCATCAATGCTGTTATGGCGATTAAAGACACTAATAAAGCGCTCGTAGTCTGATAAAGACATAAAGATATCTAAATCATCATCCCAAGGAATAAAGCCACCTGTTCTAGCAGCGCCTAATAAGCCACCTCCTGCTAAGAAATAATCCATGTCAGCAATAGAGCACACACGATCAATTTCTTCTAAAATGCGCAAGGATGCCAATTGAATATAACGCAAATAACCAGTAGCCTGACCTATGCCATCACCCGAGCGTAGATAATTATTAATTGGGGTGATCACATCTTTAACCTTGATTACACTATCCACGCAATTACTCCTTTTTTTAAAGCACATTCCTTTATAAGCATATCAACCACAGCAAGAATGTAGAACTAGCTAAAAGCTCTAGTTAAAGCAACTAATCGAAAGATCTAAAACATAATAAAGGATGCTTACTCTTTCTAAGCATTACTAAAAGTGCTTAATTATCTGCTTTGTGTTCTACTTCACAAAAATAGAGCATAGTATACTAGCCAAGATAAGCTTTTAACAGCCAGCCTTGGTGCCATTATGGTACTTTTAGTACAATTAGCGCTTAAATTGCGTATGAGCAGCACTCAAGTGGGTAGCTCTTTATTGGTGGGTTAATGGTATGGATAATGTTGTAATGGAAACTAGCGTGGGTATGCAAGAGAGCAAGCAGAACTCTAAAGATACACAGCTTAATCAGGAGCAAACTTTACAGAGCAAGAGCTTAAGTTCCTGTTTGCAAGAGTTAAAAGATCACCTTAGCCCTGTTGAGACTTTAGGCTATCGTCTACCGCTTAAATCTTTATCAGCTCTTAGTTTAATTGAGAAAGAGCAACTTACCTTTGGTTCACTACAAAAACAAGCTTGCTTGGGTAAGGCTTTAATTTTGGGCGGCGCTTTTGTTGATGTGACCTTGCTTTTAGACCACATTCCTCCTGTAGGAGGAGACTCCTATGCTCAAGAGCTCAATGTTGGTGTAGGCGGTTGTGCTATTAATGTTGCAAACATTGTCCGTGATTTAGGCATAGACCATAAGATTAAAGTGCCTTTAGGCAATGGCCCTTATGCTAAGTTGAGCCATGATCAATTATTACAAGATGGCTATGGAGAGTCTGATTTCATCATCGTTCCTCAGAGCCCATATGATTGTGCCTATTGCTTATGCATGATTGATAAAGATGGCGAGCGCACTTTTGTTGCAGTGCCAGGCATTGAAAATCATATGCAAAAAGAGTGGCTTAGTGATTTGGCCATTGAGGATTATGACCTTATTTACTTTGTAGGCTTTGATTTAACTGATGACAATGGTTTGGTCTACCTTAATGAAATTAAAGAGCGTAAAAAGGACAATGCTGTAATTTTCTTTGATGCAGGAGCTCGAGTTAATTTCATTAAACCAGAGGCTTTTGAGCTTCTATTATCCTTAAATCCTATTATTCATCTTAACCGCATGGAGCTAGAGCTCATTACTAAGACTAACAATATTAAAGCAGGATTAGAGCACTTAAGTACTCTCACCTCCGCCCCAGTAATCTTATCCTTAGACATTGATGGCGCTGTGGTTAGCTACCAAGGTCATTACTATCACTTCCCAGTAGTGCCACAAAAAGTAATTGATGCTACAGGTGCGGGCGATAGCCAGTCAGCAGGCATTATTGCCGCCCTATTAAAAGGTGCCACCTTAGAGCAAGCTATGTATTTAGGCAATACTTTAGCCTCCTACTGCATCAAGCAAGTTAGCGCCCGCTTAAGCTTACCATCAGATTTTAGCTATTAGCTTTAAGTCAAATGAGGATAGAGGGGAGCATAGATGGCGCTTTTGGTAATCAGTAAATGGGCGCTGTGGGGCTTAGAGCTTAGCCAAAAAGATAATTATAAAAATCAGGTATAGCCTCAAATAAAAGATAGTAGCCTCCATATAGGAGAGCTGCTATTATTGCCAAGCCCAAAATATTCTCAAAATTGTTTCTTACAAAAATATATACGAGACATAAGACTAAAACCAAAGGGCCCACTACCCATGGTGAGACAAAGAACAAACAAAGAACAAATATTACGCAAAATGTTTTAATTTTTTCTTGCCATGTTGGTGCAAAACTAGCTACAAAGGCTATGATCAAGGTTGCTAAAATAAATAGGCCCATAATACCCTCCGTCCCATATTCTTTTGCACTTATTATCCCACAAATCATAAATGGCTTATATATAAGCCAAACCACTAACAAAGCTAGCCTCTTGAGAAAGTTTTTGCTCTTTTAGTGCAAATGTCTAGTTATACGGGGTTAATTGTGTCTATAATGGTGCAATTGATTCAGATATGGTGCTTTAATCGGCAAATGTGTCAGATTAAGGTAAGCTAACATAAGCTATAGACTTAAAAGTCTAAACTATCAATTTTGCTTTAACTGTAAGTTTTGGCTTATAAAGATGCCAAGACGTAGGTTAAAGCGTTGTTTATTTATTTTTTTCTAATCCTTGCCCAAGCTTTAAGCTTAAGAAAAGCAAGTGATAGCCCATTAATTTAACAACTAGGGCTCAAAGCTGCTTTAATCGGCCTTAAGCTTTAGCTTAACTTTGGAGTGTTTATTCATGAGTAACGTAAATGATCAAAGCAAGAAACGACTAAGAATCGCAATGCAAAAGTCTGGTCGTCTTACCGACGAGACCGAGCGCTTATTTAAAAGCTGCGGTATTAAGATCAATGAAAACCGAGATCATCTACTCGCTCATGCTGAGAACATGCCGATTGATATTTTGCGTGTCCGCGATGATGATATCCCTGGTTTAGTTATGGATCATGTAGTTGACTGGGGTATCGTTGGTCAAAACGTTCTTGAAGAGACTGCTATGCAGCGTAAGCTTGATGGCTTAAACACCTCTTATCGTGAGGTATGCAAGCTCAAGTTTGGTGATTGCCGCTTAGCTATTGCTGTTCCTCAAGAGCAAGAGTGGCATGGTGTTAAAGATTTAGAAGGCAAGAAAATTGCCACTACCTATCCTCACTTATTACGTCGTGCTTTAAGTGCTCAGGGCGTAAACTTTAAGAGCGTATTATTAACAGGCTCTGTTGAAGTTGCCCCTCGTGCAGGTTTAGCTGATGCTATTTGTGACTTAGTAGTTACTGGCGCTACTTTACAAGCTAATGGCTTAAAAGAAGTTGAGACCATTTATGAGTCTCAGGCTGTGATTATTGCTCGTGATCAAGAGCTTTTCCCTGAGAAGCAAGCCACAGCTGATCGCATCTTAACTAGACTTCACGGTGTGTTAACCGCCAAGGAGTCTAAGTACATTATGATGAATGCTCCACGTAACAAGCTCAAAGAAATTACTGCCCTCCTTCCAGGCGCTGAGAATCCTTCTATTATCGAGTTAGAGGGCGATTCAGAGCGTGTTGCTCTTCACGTAGTATCTCGTGAAAAGCTCTTCTGGGAAACCATGGAGAGCCTCAAAGAGTTAGGTGCTTCCTCTATCTTGGTGGTACCTATTGAGAAAATGCTTGACTAGTTAAATTAGTTAAACAATCAACCTTACTAAGGATAGAAGCCAAACAGCTGAGGGTAACCTTGGTTGTTTGGTTAGATATTATTTTTTATTAAGGCTCCATTGACCCTACTATTCTTAGTTGTTAATGTTTTTCAACTTGTAATTTCTTTGAAGAATAAGCATGGATATTATTAATTGGGAAGAGCTAAGCTCTCAAGAACGTATTGCTTGCTTGAAGCGCCCTGCTGTAGATAGCGCCGATTCTGTTCAAGCTATTGTTAGCGATATTATTAAAGCTATTACCGAGCGTGGTGATGAGGCCTTAGTTGAATTTGCTAAAAAGTTTGACAAGTGCCCAGATGGCAATTTAAAACTTACTCAAGATGAGATTCAAGCAGCTTGTGAACGCATTGATCCTGCCTTAAAACAAGCTATTGATGATGCTTATATCAATATTAAAAAGTTCCACGCCGCTCAAGAGCCTTGCCATGTAAAGGTTGAGACCGTTGATGGTGTAGTATGCCAAACCGCTACTCACGCCATTGAGAAAGTTGGTTTATACGTACCAGGCGGCTCAGCACCATTAGTTTCTACCGCTTTAATGCTCGGTGTTCCAGCTCAAATTGCTAACTGTGAACAAATAGTATTAACCTCTCCATACCCTCTATCTGATGGCATTATTTACGCTGCTTGTAAGTGTGGCATTAAAGATATTTTCAAAGTTGGTGGTGCTCACGCCATTGCAGCTTTAGCTTACGGCACAGATACTGTACCAAAGGTACATAAGATTTTCGGCCCAGGTAATCAATTTGTAACCATGGCTAAGCGTTTGGTAAGTGAAGATCCAAATGGTTCTGCTATTGATATGCCAGCAGGCCCATCAGAGGTACTAGTAATTGCTGATGCTCAGGCTGATGCTGACTTTGTAGCAGCCGATCTCTTATCCCAAGCTGAGCACGGCCCTGATAGCCAAGTTATTTTAGTATCAGAAAGTAGTGACTTATTAGAGCGCACTCAAAAAGCTTTAGATGAGCAATTACAATTGTTACCACGCAAAGAAATTGCCCTTAAAGCCCTCAGTAAGAGCCGCTTAATTAAGACTAAAGATCTTCAAGAAGCTATCGAGATCTCAAATACTTATGCTCCTGAGCACTTAATTGTGCAAATTGCTGATCCTCATGCTATTGTAGATAAGCTACGTAATGCTGGCTCTATTTTCTTAGGCTCCTATACTTGTGAGTCTATGGGTGATTATGCCTCTGGCACCAATCACACCTTACCAACCTATGGTTATGCTAAAACTGCTAGCGCCTTAGGTACTGATGATTTTAGAAGACGCTACACTATTTCTTGTGCTAGCGCTCAAGGCTTACGTAATATTGGCCCTACTGTTGAGATCTTGGCTGCTGCTGAGGGCTTAGATGGCCATAAAAACGCTGTGACCATACGCTTAAATAAGATTGGCCGTAACAGCGATCAAAATTCATGCAATAAATAGGATTGGAGAATTAAAGTGGTTGATTTAACAAAGCTTGCTTGTGAGCATGTACAAAAACTTGAGCCTTATCAAAGTGCCCGTCGTATTGGTGGTCATGGCCATACCTTTTTAAATGCTAACGAGTCTCCAAAGTCTGAGTTTTATATTTTTAACTCTACTACTTTAAATCGCTATCCTGACTGCCAACCTTTTGAGGTTACTCAGGGTATGGCTGATTATGTTGGCTTGCAGCGTGATCAAGTTTTGGTAAGCCGTGGCTCTGATGAGGCTATTGGCCTATTAATTCGTACTTTCTGTGAAATAGGCGAGGGTATTGTTATTGCTCCTCCAACCTATGGTATGTACGAAATTGCTGCTAACACTAATCGTGCTAAGACTCATTATGCCAAGCGCAATGATGACTTTACCCTTAGCGCCGCAGCTATTGCCCAGGCAATTAATGAAGCACCTTTTAAGGTTAAATTAGTATTTATTGATAGCCCTGCTAATCCTTTGGGCATTCTTTTTGATAAAGACGAATTAGTAACTTTATTAAAGCAATTCCCTGAGGTGCTCTTTGTCCTTGATGAGGCTTATATTGAATATGCTCCTGAGCATACTTGTGTGCCTTTATTAAAAGACTACCCAAATCTTGTTATTACTCGCACTTTATCCAAGGCTTTTGCTCTTGCTGGTATTCGTTGTGGCTTTACCTTAGCTCACAGTGACATTATTGCTCTTATGACTAAGGTTATTGATCCATACCCAATTGCCGATCCAGTAGCTCAAATCGCCCGTCAAGCTTTAGCTCGTGGCGGTATTGAGCTTATGCAAGAGCGTGTCAATAAGTGCCTAGAATTAAGAGCAAGCCTAATTAAAAACTTAGAGGCTCTTCCTATTGTTAAACGTGTCCACCCAACTGAGGCTAACTTTGTGTTAGCTGAGTTTGTTGATGGCCCAGCAGTCTTTGAAGCTATGGTTCAAAAGGGCATTATTTTGCGCTCCTTTGAAACTAAACCAGGCTTAAAGAACAACATTCGTATCACTGTTGGTACCCCAGAAGAGCTCGATGAGGTCATGAGAGTATTAACTGCTATTGCAGGTTCTTAATAGTAAGTTAACTACTAAGTTTTACTTTTTTCTTTCATGATCAAAACCACTTGGTGCGAGCAAACCTACTTGTACCTTGTGGTTTTTTTCTAAGCTCTAATAGCACTTGTACTGAATTTTTTATGAAGAAATATCTTTTTATTGATCGTGATGGCACTTTAGTGTGTGAGCCAGAGGACTATCAAGTTGACGACTTATCCAAGGTAGTCTTTTTCCCACGTGTTTTCCCTTCCTTGTTAAAGCTTCAAGAAATGGGCTTTACCATGGTTATGGTATCTAACCAAAATGGCTTAGGCACAGCCTCTTTACCTTTAAACACCTTTACTCCTGCTCACGAGCATATTGTTAATACTTTTCACTCTCAAGGCCTAGTATTTGAGCAAATTTTAATTTGCCCTCATATGCCAGAGGATAATTGTGAATGCCGCAAGCCTAAATTAGGCCTAGTACGCTCCTACTTAAGCTCTGATAGCTGGTCACGTGAGCACTCCTATTTTATTGGTGATCGTGATACTGATTTAGCCATGGCGCAAAATATGGGTGTTACTGGCATTAGAGTGGGTCTTAAAGATGCCACCGATAAAGGCGACGGTGAAATCACTGATAAAAACAGTCCTTTTGCCCACATCAAAGCTTTAACTTGGGATGAAATTGTTGACTTTATAAAAGAGCGTGAAGCATCTTTAGAACAAGCTAAGCAAGTTCAAGGCCGTGTAGCTAAAGTAGAGCGCAACACTAAGGAAACTCAAATTAGTGTAGCTGTAGATTTAGACCACTGTAACAACAGCTCTATTAGCACTGGTATTGGCTTTTTTGACCATATGCTAGATCAAATTGCTACCCATGCTGCCTTTAATCTCCAAGTAAAAGTTAGCGGTGATTTACATATTGATACTCACCATACTATTGAAGATACCGCTATTGCTTTAGGTACTGCGCTCAAGCAAGCTTTAGGTGATAAGCGTGGTATTGGTCGCTTTGGCTTTATCGTACCAATGGATGAGCTTATGGCAACAGTCAGCGGTCAAAGCAATGATGAGCTTGCCACTTTAGGTGATCGCTGTGAGCTTGTTGAAACCAAGGCAGAACAAATTGCCGATAGCCAAGTTAGCGTGGCTATGGATATTTCTGGTCGCCCTTATGCGGTATTAGATTTTGATGCTAACTTTACCCGTGAAGAGATTAATGGCTTTGAGACCCAAATGGTTTCTCACTTCTTTGAGTCTTTAGCCGTGGCTATGGGTTTAACCTTGCACATGAAAGTTACCCAAGGTAATGCCCACCATCAAGTAGAAGCCCTCTTTAAGGCCTTTGGCCGTGCCTTGCGTCCAGCTATTAAGGTAGTATCTAACGAACTGCCTTCATCAAAAGGTACTTTGTAATTACCTGTCTATCATAAGTTTTTATACTTATTTTGGTGCTAGAAACTAAAGACCCCTTATCTAATATTTAATTAAATAATGGCTCTTTGTTAGGTGGTTTTATGAAAATTTGTATTGTGGACACTAAATCAGCCAACTTTAATTCTGTTGTCCAAGCTTTAAAGCGCCTTAATATTGAAACTAAGATCACTAATGATCTTAATGAGCTCAAACAAGCTGATAAATTAATTATGCCTGGAGTTGGCTCCTCTAGTGCAGTAATGTCAGGCTTGTTAGGTCACCCACTCGAGGATATTGTTAATATCGCAGGTGGCGACAAAATTGCCCATAGTGAACTTACTGACTTTATTATTAACTTTAAAAAGCCTTTATTAGGTATTTGCTTAGGCATGCAAGTACAAGCCCAAAGCTCAACTGAAGTGCCTCTTAATAGCGGCGTTGATAAAATCAACACTTTAGGCATTGTGCCAGGCCAAGTCCACGAGCTTGATGTTAGTGCTAATCATGAGCCATTGCCTCACATGGGATGGAACACTATTGAGCACAATGACCATCCTATCTTTAAAGGTATTGCTCAAGGTAGCTATTTTTACTTTGTGCATTCTTTCTGCTTGGATGTCAATGACAACACTATTGCTACCTGCCATTATGGTCAGGACTTTAGTGCTGCTATTGCTAAAGACAATTTTATTGGCGTGCAATTCCACCCTGAAAAGTCTGGAGCTAATGGCAATAAATTATTAGAAAACTTCTTGGCTTTATAAAACAAACAAAGGTGCTAATTTATGCTCATTCCAGCTCTTGATCTTATTGATGGCCAGATTGTGCGTCTTAAACAAGGCGATTTTAACGAAAAGACCGTTTTTAACTTAGATCCTATCGCAAAAGTTCAAGAATATGCTCAAGATGGTGCCGCTCTCATTCATATTGTTGATTTAGATGGTGCTAAAGATCCTAAAAAACGTCAATTGCAGCTCATCTCTCAGATGGTGAAAAACTGCTCTTGCCCTATTCAAACAGGCGGTGGCATTCGTACCTACGAAGATGTGCAAAGCTTGCTTGATATTGGGGTTAAACGTGTAGTGGTAGGCTCTGCGGCTGTAAAAGATGTTGCTTTTGGCCACAAGCTATTAAATGACTTTGGCCCTGATGCTATTTGCTTAGCCTTAGATGTAAGAATTATTGATTCTATGGCACAAGTAGCTATTCATGGCTGGCTTGAAACCTCACAAAATAGCCTTTATGACTTACTTGATGACTTCATGAAGTCTAATTTACAGCACGTATTAGTAACTGACATTTCTAAAGATGGCATGATGCAGGGTGCTAACAATAGCCTTTATGCAGATTTAGCCCAGCGTTATCCTAAGCTTGATGTGATTGCCTCAGGTGGTATTTCATCACTACAAGATGTAAAAGATCTCAAAGCTTTAGGTGCATCCTCAGCAGTATTAGGACGCTCCTTATTAAGTGGTGCTTTTACCCTTAAAGAAGCTCTTAATTTATGGCCTAATGATTAATTGTAAGAGGCAAGAGTATGTTAGCTAAAAGAATTATTCCCTGCCTTGACGTACGTGATGGCGTAGTAGTAAAAGGCGTACAGTTTAAAAACCACGAAGTAGTTGGCTCTATCGTTGATTTAGCTAAGCGCTATGCTGATGAAGGTGCTGATGAACTCGTGTTCTATGATATTACCGCCTCTGCTCACGGCAATCGTGTTGATAAGTCATGGGTTGAAAAAATTGCCTCAGTAATTAATATTCCTTTTGCTGTGGCTGGTGGTATTCGTACCATTGAAGATGCCAAGACCATTTTGGAATATGGCGCTGATAAAATCTCTATTAACTCTCCTGCATTAAGTGATCCTACTCTAATTACTCGCCTAGCCGATCGCTTTGGCGTGCAATGCGTAGTAGTTGGCATTGATAGCTATTTTGATGCTAACACTAATGAGTACCAGGTAAAACAATTTACTGGTGATGAAAAAACTATCACTACCACCTCTTGGAAAACCATTGATTGGGTTAAAAAAGTCCAGCAAATGGGCGCTGGTGAAATCGTGCTTAATATGATGAACCAAGATGGCATGAAAAACGGTTATGATATTAAGCAATTACAAGCCGTACAAGAAGTTTGTAATGTACCATTGATTGCCTCTGGTGGAGCTGGTAGCATGGAGCACTTCTATGACGCATTTGCTATGGCAGATGTATCAGGTGCTTTGGCAGCCAGTGTGTTCCATAAGCAAATTATTAATATTGGTGAGCTTAAGTCTTACCTTAAGTCTAAAGGAGTTCCAACCCGTGCGTGAGTTCTGTCATGGCTTTGAAAAGCTAAGTGAGTTAGATTTTGCTAAAGGTAATGGTTTAATCCCTGCTATTGTTCAAAATGCTCAAACTGGTCAAATTTTAATGCTTGGTTACATGAACGAAGAAGCCTTACAAAAGACTTTAGATACTCGTTTAGTAACTTTCTACTCTAGAGATCGCCAAAAGCTTTGGACTAAGGGTGAAGAGAGCCAAAACTTCTTACACTTACGCTCCATTACCTGTGACTGCGATAAGGACACTCTCTTAGTGTTAGCTCGTCCTGATGGCCCAACCTGCCATTTAGGCACCGTTAGCTGCTTTGATGAAAGCCCAATGGCCGATGCCTCCGTTAAGTATTTAGCCGCCATCAAAGGCCTAATCTAACACCAAAAACAAGACTAACTCTTTCCTACCCCCAATCCAGAAAGAGCCCCATTAAGCAAGCTCTACCATAGAGCTTGCTTAATGCAACTTCTCCCTACCCTCACCGCCAAGCCTGAAACTCCATAGCCCTTAAAATTACAAAAAATCAATATTTAACAAAATATGCATATTTACATCCATCTAATATCATAGTTATTGTTAAATCTATAATAGATAACATTTAACCCTAAACTCTCCCCACTACCACTACTTGCCCCCACACAATATTCAGCCCTATTGACTTAGCCGTGCGCAGCCCAAATAGCTATAGCTATTGCATCCTACTTCCTATTTAGAGCAATCTTGATCTTTAGGTTGCTCGTTAGAATTATTATTAAACAGTGCACTTAATCCAGCTTTTGGTATAAAATTCATTTGACATAAGTCCTTATTATTTTCTTAAGATTTCCAAATTATATTTGGTATAGACTTATGTCTTCTATAAACAAAACCTCAAACACAATATTGGTGCAACATACTTTAAAGTGTGATCTCTATCATTTCATGAGTTGGCCCTACTTCCTATTCATAGTTTGAGCTAAAGATTTGCTATTAATAGAAATTCTGGGATTTTAATAGGCATATGGCATATCAAAAATTCCACGGCAACCGCATGCAATGGCAATTTCTCGTTGCTTTTCACTAATCGCTCTGGTAATTAGTGCGCCATTAGACTTGCGTCTTGTATAAGCAACACTATCTAAACCTTTGATAACATAATCAATATCAAATGTATGCTTTGCTAGTTCGGCACGTGTTTTACCGCTTTTCAAAACTTTCATTTGATCAGTTGCTAATCTTTGTTTTAACTCCTCCAAAATTGATAGTTCTATGAAGTTTACGAAACACTTTCCCTCCATAGTTCTATCATTATGAGTTCTCTGAACATTCATGTTGCGGCCAGACTTTCCTGTTATGAACATACGCTCAAGATCTTGCTTGTATCCGTTAAACTCATAGCACTCTTGTGCAGAACATTTCCAAGTCGTAACATCAACAAAGATGCCTAAGTTCTTAACTGCATCATCTATAGCTTGTTTATCACAAATAAGCTTAGGTTCGCCATTGCCATCACCTTCTTCAACAATAAAGTACTTCATGATGCTTTCTTTTCTGAGACGCTCGCTTAGTTTTCCTTTACTAATCCACAGACTCTCAAACTTGTTAAGTTCATAGTTGAAGCACTCTAGTTGATATGCAGCAGTTAGCTCAGACTTAAATACGTGTACATAAACTTTAAACAGAGAACCATCTACCTTTATTTTTCGCTCAATAGTCAGACCTAAACATGCCCCATCGTTTAGAGCATATTTATGATTGCCTGTTCCTTTCTTTGCCTCAAGAAACTTTGCCTGAGCTATGTCAATAGATTCTGCAATCCAGCTAATATTAATCTTGGCTGCGAAAATACACTTAACTTTATTTTTGTAAGCTGTCAGCAGGTTCTCTTCTGAAAAGTAGCTTATATCAAGTGAAGCAGCACATTCAGGTACGTTGTCATGATGCTCGTTAAACGAATGCAACAGCTCCAATACAGTCTGACAGTCATTGATAAATCCTGGTAAAACCCTGTAGAAAATAGGCTGGCGTGTAGTTGTATTGAAGGTAACAGCCATACTAATCTGGCTGTCAAATTGCCCTTGTTCACCTGCTATTGTTGTACTATCAACACTGAGCAAAAGCTTAGCTTGCTTGTTTCTGGCTAATCGACAGGCAACATATCTTTGGACATATTCAAGATTCGCTCCGATCTGCTCATAGAAACAGCTAAGATCCCTACCATCTTTTAGAGCAATACCGTCTGGTAAAAATCTATTTCTTACCCAATGCTCGAAAGCTCTTGCAGAGTTGTCACCTGTACAAATATGGAATGCAGCTACGGTAAATATAGCATTAGCAGCGACGTTGCCGAACGAGGCTTGAAGATCCTCAATAATATTTAGCTCAAGAGCAATTCTGTGCAAGATAGGAACACAACTAACAGGTACGTCCATGGTTTCAGCATTCAATATCTGTTTGAGTTCATCATCACTAAGACTTTTGAATGCTTCTGGTACACCTAGGGTAGAGACATGAGGTATCAAAGGTACGCGTCTTGGCTTTCCTCCTTTTTGGAACTTTAAGCGATATTTCTCTCTGGAGTAAAAGACCATAGCCCGGCATTATTGATAGGTATCGATTGGTGATTAAAGAAAAACCTAAAAATTTAGGGAGAAAATTTGGATCGTTTTGATCCTTTTTTTTTGTCAAAATGTTGTAACTAGTGAAGTGATAAAA
>NZ_JALKIM010000087.1 GCF_023050945.1 Anaerobiospirillum sp. NML120448
ATTAGCTTATCCAAGCCGCCTTTATTCACTAAGAGCTTTAAATTATCGCTATGTAGCTCTTCTGCTTTAATAGCATCTGCATTATTGCTTGAGACCACAAAAAATATCTGAGGAAATTCCGCTGCCAGCTCATTTACCAAGTTAACTAATGTTGGGATATCAAAACTAAAGCCTCTTTTTAGGCAGTTGGCGCTTAAAGGGTTAAATATAGTCAGTTTTTGCCCTTGATAGCCAAGATCCAAAAGCTCTTGGTTTATTGCCTCTTGTGCCTCTTTAGAAGGGCTTAGTCGTGCTTGATTCAGATCAGCTTGGTCTAATGCCTGCTTATAGAGTTTAGGATTAAGCTGTTTTGCTAAAAACTGATAATGAAGTACTTCTTGGGTCTTCCAGCGCTGAAAATAAGGAGTAAAGTGTAGTCTAGGCGTAAAAAGAGCTTTAAAGTAGCTAAAAGTTACAATATTAGGACAGTTAGAGCGTAATGCTGCTTTAATAAAAAATGAAGATCTTTCTGCCAGAATTACAGCATCTGCACAAGGATGGTTGCCCTGTTCATCTTGATAGCCATTAATTTCTTTAATAAAAAGTTCAGCTGTTTGATCCCAGGTCAGATCATCTTTAAAAATACGGATAACTTTATTAATAAAACCTAGTCTTTGATAAAGCTCATAAGCTACATCATTGGCAGTACAAACAATCTCGGCATCTGGATACATTTGTCTTAGGATAAATAGAGACGGAATGTATACAGTAGTATCACCTAAGCTAGAGTGAGCATGAAAAACAATACGCTTTGCTACAATTTTCATTTAAGAAGCACCTTACTCAATATTTTGAATTTGCTCGCGCATTTGGTCTATTAACACTTTAAGTTCTACAGCAATATCAACTAAATCAAGAGTACTGGCCTTAGATGCTAAGGTGTTGGTCTCACGCATTAGTTCTTGCATTAGAAAGTCTAGTTTCTTGCCAGTGGCTTCATAAGGTTGATCGTTTGGTTGAATAAGCTCTAAAACAGCCTTAGTGTGACATTTAAGGCGGTCATACTCTTCTGTGATGTCACTTTTTTGAGACAATAGAGCTACCTCGCTTTCAAAGCGGCTAGGATCAATATCGATCTTAAGCCCTTTAATTTTTTGCATTAAGCGCTCACGTTCCATGGATACCAAGTAAGGTTGCTTAGCTCCAATAAAAGATAATAGTTCTTCAACCTTGTTAATTTTTTGCTCAAGAATAGCTTGTAAGGACTCGCCTTCTTTAATTCTTTGCTGATCAAACTTTTCTAAAACTTGATTAAACAAATTAAGAATAATTTGTTCCTGCTCTGGTGAAATGGTTGAGCAGATTATGGCTTGGCTAGAACTATCGGCATTATGAGCGTGATTAATAGCAACGCCAGGAAAGGTTAAGATTCTTAAAGCATCAAATTGGTAGTCAGTATGGTTAGCTTCATTGCGTAGCTTGATCTCTTTTTGAATCATGCTTAGATGATCTAACACACTATTGAGCACTTGAGTGTTGAGTTCTAAAGCATTTGAGTCTTGGAGCTGATAGCTAATACTGATATTAATCTTGCCACGCTTAATCTTGTTTTTAAGGATGCGATTAATTTCCTGCTCTAAAGAGCCTAACTCGTAATTGCAAGAGCATAAAGACTCAAGATAGCGGCTGTTAACTGCTTTAATAGCAATGGAAATTACATCGTTATTGCTTGGGTCGCAAGTTTGCATACTTGCATAACCAGTCATACTCTTAATAGCCGTCATAAAAAGATCCTTTGCTCTTAACTTATTATTTTGGTGCATAAACAATAGATTATATTGTTTTGCTAATAGTTTATAAAATTATATTTTAAACTATTAACTTAAGGCTTAAATTAGCCATATTTCTTTCATTGCTATGCAGTAAAAATTTATTGAAAGTTAGCAAATGTTTCCTTCCATCGTTTAACGATACTGCTAGCGTTGTAGTTGTTTCTCTATATATTCAGGTACATATGTATAAGTCCATTAGAGAGCTTATATCATGAGGATTTATTATGAGTAAGGATAATATCAGAGTCTATTATTGGACATGGTGTTTTAACTTTGGTGATGAGCTCTCTGAGTATCTTCTTTACCATTTAACAGGGGAGCATCCTTTACTGGTTGCTATGGACGAAAAAAACAAACTGTTAGCAATAGGCTCAATTATTACTCATAAGAGTCTTTATACTGATAGCTATATCTGGGGATCTGGATTCTTATCGGAAAGAATAAGAGTAAAGTTAAAAGCTTTTCCTTTAACCAGATACTTTTCTCAGCTCTTTAATATGATTGGTTGCAAAACAAAAATCTATGCATTAAGAGGCCCTTTAAGCAGAAAAAAGATTGAAGGTCAGTCTTTAGCTCAATACTTAAATAGTAAGATGTTTGTTGATCCTGAGAACTTAGCTTATGGCGATCCAGCTGTACTATTGCCTCTTATTTATCAGAGCAAGTCTGCGAATACCACTTCAAAAGTAGGGCTAATATTGCATCACAGTCAATCTGTGGCAGATGAGGTAAAACAGGCCTTAGAGCAAAATGGCATTAGGATTATTAATATTGAGCGCCAAGGATACGAAGCTATAGAAAGCTTTATTGATGAAGTGTGCTCGTGCGATAAGGTCTTTAGTGTTTCGCTGCACGGAATCATTGTTGCTCAAGCTTATGGTATTCCTGCTCAGTGGTTGCAAATAGAGGATTATCCGCTGCAGAACCATAATGAATTTAAGTTTAATGATTACTTTTTAGGTGTCGGCTTAGAACCTCAGCAACCATTAAGAGTTTCTTTACAAGACGAACCTCATAAGTTAGTTGAGCTGTTGAGTAGTTTTGATGTTCCTAAAGCAACTTTTGATCTTGCTTTGGTGCAACAAAGGCTTTTAAAGGCTTTTCCTTTCCCAGACAAGCTCAAAGGGGAGTTTAGGCAGATAGAGTAGCTTAATGCTCTAATTTTGTGTTAGCTACATACAGGGGCATTAGGGCTAACTTTTGGTAAAATAGAGCGAATTTATGCGTATTAAGATTTCTTGTTAGAGACTAGAGCTCTTAAATCTGTGTAACTTTAATTTATGTAAGGTTTTATCATAGAGAAGAAACTTTAAGGATATGGCGCATTAATATTGTTATTTGCAACTTATTTTAAAAAATGTTGGTTTGATCATGGCTAAGAATATTTTATTAATCGCAGGTGGAGATAGCTCAGAGCACGATATCTCCTTAATTTCTTCAAAGTATGTTGAAGAACAGCTACGTAAAAATAGCGATTTTAATGTTCTAAGTTGTGTTTTACATAACAACCAGTTCTTATTAGAAGATAATAAAGTAGGTTATTTTTCCATTAAGAACAACTTTGTAGTCCAAAGCAGTGATGGCACTCAAGAAACTTATGTAATTGATTGTGCTGTACCTTGCTTACATGGCTTTCCTGGTGAAACTGGAGACATTCAGTCACTTTTAGAGCTCCACTGCGTTCCTTATATTGGTTGTAAGGGAGAGGCAAGTTTAAATTGCTTTAATAAGGTTACAACTAAGTTCTATTTTGATGCTCTTAATATCGATAACACCCCTTCTACCTTTATTGGCGATAGTTCAGAGTCCTCTTTAAAGAAAGCCCATGATGCCTTTAATCGTTTTGGTAAAGATGTTTATGTAAAGGCTGCTAGCCAGGGCTCTTCTATTGGCTGTTACCATGTAACTGATGAAAGTGAGCTTGATAAATGCTTATTAGAGGCTCTTACTCTAAGTGATTTAGTTTTAATTGAGCAAACTATTGAGCATCGTGAGCTGGAAATTGCCGCTTATGAGTATCAAGGTCAGCTTTATGTAACTGAGCCTGGTGAAATTGTGATCCCTAAAGATAAGTTCTATACCTTTGATGAAAAGTATAGTTCTGATAGTTCTTCAACCACTAGTGTTGAGGTCGAGGACTTATCACCGCTACAGCGTGAGGTTATGGCCAGTATGGCTACCCGTGCTTTTAAGGGATTAAATTTAAGACACTTGTCTAGAATTGATTTCTTCTTGGCTACTGATGGAAAAATTTATATCAATGAGATTAATACTTTCCCAGGCATGACCCCAATTTCAATGTTTCCTAAGCTTGTAGAGCATAAGGGCCTCAAGATGTCTGACTTCCTCTCTGATTGCGTCTATTCGGCTATTGCTGAGCAGGCAAATAAGTAATTTCAGTATTGTTTAATTTAAAAAGCGCACAGCTAAATTAGGGTTGATGCGCTTTTTTATTTATAAAATCTTATGTTTCTTGTGTAAGATCTTATTTTGAAGCTGATACTTAGGCTATCTACTGCTAGCGCTAGTTATGCAATATCCACAAAAATAATGTAGTAAACAGTCATAATTGTCTGTTGTCAAAAGCAATATCTTTTTACTGATGGTTTGTTTTTAAATGTCTTTTATCAAAAAAATAGTACCTATTTCTTTGGTACTAATTAATGCCTTTATCATTGGTTATTTTTCGTTAAAAATAACAGGTAGACAATTGCCTACTGATTTTGTAAGACCTTTTTTAGTGTCTATGTTGTCTTGGTGGGCAATTTATCTGTTATTAAAGGCTAAACATAAAAAGAGTGCTATTGGCTGGACAGTAGTATTAACTATTTTTCAGAGCGTAACTGCAATTTCTTATAGTTACTATCAAAGCATTGATTCCTTCTTTACAGGCGATGATGTAGTAGCAATCGCTCAATCTAATGTTGAGGAGCTATATGATTTTGCTGAGCATTATATTTTTAATACCAGCACTCTTGCATATGGAACCTTATTAGTAATTCTTTCTGTAATTACCTTAGGCTCTTTGGCTCAATGTGCTAAAGCTCAGTCTTTGCGTTTTAAAAAGTCAGCACTAGTAGTATCAGTATTATTTATGGTCGCTTCGGTAGTAATTGTTACTCAGTTAAGACCAGTAAAGTACTATCGTTTAATGGTTTCTGACTTAGAGAACAAGATTGCTGCATTTCATGAGCTTACCGCTAAAATCGAAAGTGGCTCTGTGTCTAATGCTAAAAAAGAGGGTAAGGGCGAGCTTTATGTGCTGGTAATAGGCGAGTCATTATGTCGTGATAATATGGGGGTTTATAATCACTCTATAGATAATACCCCGTTCCTTTCTTCGTTAGCTAAGCAAGATAATACTATTTTGTTTAACAATGCTTATTCGTCATTTGTTAATACTGTGCCATCAGTTACTGCATCTTTTTCCCAGGGAAATATTCATACTGGTTTAACCTTCCCTCAAGGTGAAAACTTGATCTCTATGGCTAAAAAGAGTGGTATTAAGACTCATTGGATTTCCAATCAAGTAAAAAATGGCAATGCAGATACTCCAATTGGAGCTATCTCAAGCTTAGCTGATAATTCTTTCTTTACTACAAACTATGTCTTTGATGGCTCATATTCACAAAAGCCTGATATGGTTTTAATTCCTCATTTAGAAAAACTAAGTCAGGAATTAGATAGCTCACAGAACAATTTTGTGATTGTTCATATTATGGGTAACCACTCTCCTTACTATAATCGTGTTCCTAGCGACTATCCGCAGATCATGATTAATGAGTCCTCTCAAGTAGGTAGATTGGTTTTAGATGCAGAGCTCTTTAGTACTACTTTTGATGGCGCTACTCGTTACGATAATTACTTAACTGCGGTGAAATATAATGATGAGTTCATGCATGAGCTTTACAATATTTTTGCCAAGCGCCCTGATTTCCAAGCTATGGTGTACTACTCTGACCATGCTGAGGCAGTACATTATGTAGGCGTTATGGAGGGGAAAGAAAAAAGCGCTCCTGTAGGTCGCCATAATGTAGCTCAATTTTCCTATGCTATGAGTCGCATTCCTTTTATTGTTAGTGTCTCTGATAGTTTTAAGAGCAAGTACCAAGATACTTTCTTGGCTTTAAATGACAATAAAAACAAAATCGTAACTAATGATACTCTTTACGATTTTATGCTCGACTTAATGCAGGTGCAAAGTGATGCCATTAACTACCAGCTATCGGCAGCTAATCCTAAATTTGATATGGGAGCTGAGGATGGTATTAAGTTATTAGCTGATAAGCAGGTATCTTTAGATCCTGAGTATATTGCTAATATTACAGCTCTTGATCCTATAGCAGAGCGGGCGTTCATTAGAAGTGCCAATGCCTTGTTTAAGGCTAATAGCCTTTTAGCTAAAGGATATAAAGGTCTGCATGTTAATACTATAGAAAATGATGATAAGCTTTATATCAAAGCACTAGCTAAGTTTAATGACGACTTTGTTACTTTGGATGAGTATCTAAAACAACTTTCCAATCCTAAAGCAAAGGTATTAGTCTCTTTAGATAAGGATATAAATTCGGATCTCATTAAGCCATTTTTAAGTGATGATAGGCTTATTTTTTTAGTTCAGGATAAAGGTCAGTATGTAGTGCTTAAGAATTTGGGCTTTAATAATTTAGTACTACAAACTGATTTAAACATGTTAGATAGTCTTGATATTCAAACTTACAATAAGATTTGTGTTGACTACGATATGTTTGTTAACAATCAAGTTAAACTAAATCCTTGGATAGAAAGTGCTAAGGTAAACAACAATGATGCTCTATATGTATTCTCAACAGAGCTTAGTGTTCAAGAGAAAAAGTCTGTAGAGACCTTAAAGAGCTTACCAAACTTTGTAAAACTAGTTGTTAACTATGACAATGCATTTAATTCTGACTTTTAATTTGATTGCGTTTTAGTGTGTATTGTCTAAAGGCCCTTAAGATAAAGGGCCTTTTTAAATGATTTTATTAACAGCGCATTGTCTCTCGAGGTAAATATGAGCGATAAGATTGACCCAAAAGACAAGCAGCAGGTGGCTGACAATTTGGATTTAAGAAATAATGACCATCAGGAGCCAAAAGAGGCAATTAGTGATGATTTAAAGCATGAGCAAGAGGTAGCAGTAGAAGCTGCCAAGCCACAATATCATCCTATGATATTAAGTGATTTATCAGCTCAACGCTCTACTTCATTTTGGCGTGGCTATAAGCTGTTTTGGCCTTTTTTAAAACCTTATTGGTTGTTAGCTCTATTGGGAGTATTGCTTACTATTCCTGTAGGTGCTTTAGATGCTGTTATTGCTTTATTCTTAAAGCCTTTTACAGACAATGTAATGGTAAACCAGCAGGTTGAAGCTGCTTATTATGTGCCTATCATTATTATTGGCTTTACTATAGTACAAGGTATCTTCATTTATGCCTCTTCTTTAGTAAACAGCTATGTTGGTGGTGCTATTAATTTATTAATAAGAGCAAAGCTTTATGACAAGCTCTTATCTTTTGATAGCCGCTTTTACGATGCTAACAATTCAGGCTCTGTAATTTTGCGTTTCTTTAATGATGCTGAAAGTGCTTCTAGTGGCTTAATATCTAATATGAAGCTCTTTTTAACTAAGTTTTTCTCATCATTATCGTTAGTGGGTGTTTTACTTTATAACTCTTGGCAATTAACCATTGTTGCCATTGGTGTCGTTTGTTTCTTAATTTTACCTATGCGTATTGTGCGCAAAAGAGTAAAAGGCATTGTTAACAAGTCGGTATCAGCCTCAACAAGCATGATTACCTTATATAACGAGACTACTCTGGGCTCTAAAGTAATCAAGAGCTTTAATTTAAAGCAATACATGTATGCTCGTTTTTATGAGCAAGCTGATTTCTTGTTTAAGATGGGGGTAAAGCTAGTTAGAGATACTAATTGGCTATCACCTGTTATGCACTTTGTCAGCTCTTTAGGTGTAGGTGCTGTTTTATATTTAGGTGTAGACATGATTATTAAGGGACAAATAACCTCTGGCGAGTTTGTGTCCTTTTTAGCTGCTTTAATCATGCTCTATACTCCTCTTAAGAGCATTGGTAATAATTACATTCAAGTACAAAGTGCCTTATTAGCTTTAGACCGTATTAATGATTTGCTTGAGTACGAGTCATTTGAAAATGGCAAGAACGAGGGCACTAAAAAGCTAGATGGCATTAAAGAAGGCATTGAGTTTTCTCATGTAGCTTTTTCTTATACTGGTCAGGTAGATGTCTTAAAAGATATCAACTTTAAGGTAAAAGTTGGACAGAAAGTAGCGCTAGTAGGTAACTCAGGCGGCGGTAAAAGTACAGTTTGTTCTTTAATCACACGTCTTTATGAAGTTAAGTCAGGTACTATTGCTATTGACGGTGTTGATATTAAAGACTACTCGCTAGAGTCATTAAGAAGCCAAGTAGCTTTTGTTTTCCAAGATAACTTCTTATTTGCTGGAACCATTAGACAAAATATTTTGTTTGGCAAATCAGATGCTACTGAAGAAGAGATTAACCTAGCTCTTAAAAGTGCCTATTTAGATGAGTTTGTAGCCTCTTTAAAAGATGGTTTAGATACTCAAATTGGAGAAAGAGGCGTAAGTTTATCTGGTGGTCAAAAGCAACGTTTGGCTATTGCTCGAGCCATTATTAGAAATGCTCCTTTAGTAATTTTAGATGAGGCAACCTCTGCTTTAGACAATAAGTCAGAAAAAGTAGTACAAAAGGCCCTTGATGAATTAATGAAAGGACGTACCACTTTAGTAATTGCTCACCGCTTATCTACTATTCGTGATGCTGATGTCATTTTAGTTGTAAATGATGGCTATATAGTTGAGCAAGGAACTCACGATAGTTTATTAGCTAAGAGCGGTGCTTATGCTGCCTTGTATAACTCCCAGTTCAAAGTTAAAGAAGAGCAAAGTAGCATCAACGAGGATCAAACTAGCGATGCTGATACCCAAGAGAGCAAAGCCGATGGTGGGGAAAATAAGGCTTAAGCAAGTATAAGCATGATAGGGGATAGTTAGTTATCAGTTTATTATTTGCTGATAGCTCTATCCCTTACGGCATTCAAAAAATTTCTTCCGTACGTACAGAGTAAGAGCCCAGAAAATACCAATTAACAATAGAGCTTGGCTGCTTTTAGACTATAGACATTCTTTGGCCGTTGTCTTTTGAACAAACTATGAACTCTTAAAGTTCAATTGTTTTGGGGTGTGGCAAGCATGATAAAAGTAAAATTGAACAAGTTTACTCTCTGTACAGTGGGAAAAATTTATGCTCTGATAAAAAAAGATCATGTGCTTGGCTTTTGCTTGTTTTTTATTAAGACTTTGGTAGGGTGTAGTGAAATTTTTCTAAAGGAAATTAAAAGATTATGTCTTTAACTTTGCCAGATGATTTTGGTAATACTCCTAAAAAAGAGCTTAAAATTCCTAAGGGAATGAATAAGCTTTTAATGCAGGTTTGTTGTGCTCCTTGTTGTGGTGCTGTATTGGAGTGTTTTAAATACCATAATATTAGCCCTACACTATTTTTCTATAATCCTAATATTCATCCTAGAGCTGAGTATGAAAAGCGTAGAGATGAGCTAATTGAGCTGGCTAAATTATTAGGTTTTGACTACATCATTCCAGAGTATGACCCTAAACCTTGGTTTGCTAAAGTAAAAGGTCTAGAAAGAGAGCCAGAGCGAGGAGCTCGTTGTTCTGTTTGTTTTGGCGATCGTATGTTGGCTACAGCCATGTATGCTAAAGAGCATGGCTTCACTCATTTCACTACTACTTTAGCCACCTCTCGATGGAAAAACAAAAAGCAGGTAGATGCTGCTGGCTTTATTGCTCAAGAGGCAAGTGGAGTACCTTACTGGAGTGAGGATTGGCGTAAGGAAGGTTTGGTAACAAGACGTTATCAATTAGTTAAAGAGTTTAACTTCTACAATCAGCTCTATTGCGGTTGCATCTTTTCACGAGATAATGATGCTTACCAAAAGAATGAACCTAACAGCATTAAGTCTATCTCTTTTCCTGTTGCTAAAGAGCAAGTGCACAATCTAAGTGATGAGACCTTAGCCTCTTGTAAGGAAAATGACCAAGATATTAAATTTGATTTAAAAGAAGACTTGCGCTGTCGCTGTTAAAAAAAGGGGATGCAAATTTAAAGCATCCCCAATTTTTTGTAGGGCTTATTATTTAAGCGCCATACTGCTCACGATAGGCAAGCATGTCATCAAGGTGAGCATTTAATTGTGGATCATCCTTGATATAGGTAACCAAATCATCAAAAGAAACAATTGAAACAATCTCAATGCCTAAAGTGCGTTTAGCTTCATCAATAGCACTTTCTTGTCCTTGTCCCTTTTCTTTACGATTTAAAGCAATTAAAGCAGCCTTAAAGTTTGCGCCATTAGCTTTAATAATGGCATCAGACTCTCTAATAGCAGTGCCAGCAGTAATAACGTCATCAATTAACATGATGTCGCCTTTAAGTGGAGCACCAACTAAATTGCCGCCTTCTCCGTGATCCTTGGCTTCTTTGCGGTTGAAGCACCATGGAGTATTAATCTTATGCTCAGCACTTAAAGCCATTGCAGTAGCACAAGCTAAAGGAATGCCTTTATATGCAGGTCCGAAAAGTACATCAAAGCTGATCTTGCTATCAACTAAGGCATGGGCATAGCAAGAGCCTAAAGTGTAAAGATCTTCACCTGTACAAAAGCCTCCAGCATTGAAGAAATAAGGGCTTTGACGGCCTGACTTTAAGGTAAAGCTTCCAAACTTAAGCACGCCACGTGCTAAAGCTAATTCAATAAATCTACGCTGGTATTCTTGCATTTTGCTGCTCCACAAATATACCAATGAATAAAAGCTCTAAGAAAAAAAGGAACTTAGAGCTTATAAGTTAAAACAATTGATTATGCTCTACGCCAAGTAGTGCCATTAGGGCCATCTTCTAAAACAACGCCCATAGCGGTTAACTTATTGCGAGCCTCATCGGCAGCAGCAAAGTCCTTGCGAGCTCTAGCCTGTTTGCGCTCTTCAATTAGTGACTCAATAACTGCTACATCATCGTCTACGCCATCAGTTTGGCCTTGTAAGTATTTAACAGGATCTTGGTATAAAAGACCTAAAACTGATGCTAGCTCAACTAATCTGCCTGCTAAGCCACTGGCCTCATCTTCTTTTGTAGTATTTACTGCTTTGGCAAGCTCAAAGAGAACAGAAATGGCTCCTGGAGTGTTGAAGTCATCATCCATAAAGCTCTTAAAGCGCTCTACATACTCCTCGCCACCCTTAGCAGCGCCTACTTTTACATCACGTAAAGCGGTGTAGAGACGTGATAGTGATGATTTGGCGTTATCCAAATTTTCTTGAGAGTAGTTAAGTGCGCTACGGTACTGTGCTGATAAGAGGAAGAAACGAATGGTCTCAGCATCGTACTCTTTAAGAACATCTCTAATAGTAAAGAAGTTACCTAAGGATTTAGACATTTTTTCGTCATTGATCATGACCATGCCAGAGTGCATCCAGTAGTTAACGTACTTGCTATCATGGGCACAGCAGCTTTGTGCAATTTCATTTTCGTGGTGAGGGAAAATTAAATCAGAGCCACCACCGTGAATATCAAAGTTGTCGCCCAAAATTTTTGAGTTCATAGCAGAGCATTCGATATGCCAGCCTGGACGGCCCTTACCCCAAGGAGAGTCCCACTCTGGCTCACCTGGTTTTGCCATTTTCCAAAGCACAAAGTCAAAAGGATTACGCTTTGATCTTTGCACCTCAACACGTGCACCAGCCTCAAGCTCTTCGAGTTTTTGTCTAGATAGACGGCCATAGTCCTTAAATTTATCAATGGCGAACATAACGTCACCATTGTCAGCTACGTAGGCAAAACCCTTATCAATAAGCTTTTG
The DNA here is from genome assembly GCF_023050945.1 of Anaerobiospirillum sp. NML120448. Classification (GTDB taxonomy): domain Bacteria; phylum Pseudomonadota; class Gammaproteobacteria; order Enterobacterales; family Succinivibrionaceae; genus Anaerobiospirillum. The sequence continues at coordinate 11,769 of NZ_JALKIM010000087.1, forward strand.
TACTAATGCGATAATTTCAGGAATGTTTTCAGTAGCACGAGGCTCAACGTCTGGACGAGCGATATTAAGCTTGTCAAAGTCCTGATACATTTCATTGATGAAATGCTCAGCTAATTCCTTAGCATCAATACCCTTTTCATTAGCACGTTTAATAATTTTGTCATCGATATCAGTGATATTTCTAACAAATTTAACTTTGAAGCCACGATAGCGTAAATAACGAACAATCATGTCAAAGCTTACAAAAGTGCGTGCATGGCCGATATGGCATAAGTCATATACAGTTACACCGCACACGTACATGCCAATTGAGCCAGGGGTTATAGGAACGAATTCCTCTTTTTGTCGGTTAAGGGTATTGTAAATCTGTAGCATTTTTATCTCACAAAGCTATTCATTGTGCTAAATTTACTGTTAAAAATCATTTAAAATAACGTTGTTCTCTAATTTTAACAAGCAAGGATTAGAAATGGTAATTATTAAGACAAATCTTGGTGAAATTGTTATTGAGTTAAACACCGAAAAGGCTCCTATTACTTGTGAGAACTTTTTATCTTATGTAAAGAGCGGTCACTACGTAGGTACAATTTTCCACCGTGTAATTCCTGGTTTTATGATTCAGGGTGGTGGTTTAACTCCTGACATGCAAACTAAAGAGACTAATGCTCCAATTAAGAACGAGGCAAACAATGGTTTATCTAATGATAAGTTCACCATTGCAATGGCTCGTACTAGTGATATTAATTCTGCAACTTGCCAGTTCTTCATCAACACTGTTGATAACAGCTTCTTAAATTATAAGAACGATTTTGAATATGGTTATTGTGTATTTGGCAAAGTAGTTAAGGGCGAAGATGTTGTTTTAAAGATTGCGTCTGTTGAGACAGACAACCACTCTTTCTACCCTCACCGTGACGTGCCTGTAGAGCCAATTGTAATTGAGTCAGTTGAAGAGGTTGACTCTATCTAAAAATTATTAAGGGCATAATTTAGGGTTATGTTCCTTATTAAAAATTAATAATAGGGCAGTCAATTGGTTAATTACTGCCCTTTATTTTGTTAAATATCTCCCAATCACTGCTCTTTATTATAAGAGGTTGTTAATGGCTGTATTTGTAATTGCTGATCTTCATCTTAGTAACAGCACTCCTGACTTGCTAGAAGGCTTTACAGGTTTTATTAACAAGTTAAAAGATGGCGATGAACTTTACATTATTGGGGATTTATTTAACTTTTTTGTTGGCTTAGATCAAAGCAATCAAGCTCAAAAATTAGTAGCTAAGGTATTGTCTCAAGCCAAAGAGCGAGGCATTAGTAGCTATTTTATTAAAGGTAACAGAGACTTCTTAATGACTGAGTCGGAGGCTAAAAGTTTAGGTTTAACTTTATGTGATGATATTTGTCTAATAGAGAAATCTGGTAAACCTATACTACTTTCCCATGGGGATCTTTTTTGTACTAATGATCTTGGTTACCAGAAGTATTACCGCTTAGTAAATAATAAGTTTTTACAACTTTTATTTAGAATGTTGCCTTTGTTTGTAAGAAGAAAAATTGCTTCACGTATTAGAGAGCAAAGTAAGGATGCTCACTATCACAGAAGAGACCCACAAATTTATGGTGTAGTACCTAAAAGCATTGATAATATTGCTAAAGACCTTTGCGATAAGAACAGCTGCTATAACTCTTTGGTGGTGGTTCATGGTCATATACATGAGTTTAGCTTTTTTTCTCATGAGGGAGATTTTGTTACCTCAAGGTATGTTTTAGGTGCATGGGGCAATCAGTTTAGCTATTGGGCAATTACTGATGATGGACACATAGTCTTTAAAGAGCTAGCTTTATCTAAGCTCAAGCAACAGGATCTAAGTTTGTTAAGCTAATAGTATAATGATCTTATAGGTTGCTATTGTTTTGAGAATTTTGTTTTAATACCTATAAAACTTTAGTAAAGTATGTTAACTTACTGCTTGTGAAATATTGTTGTTTTTCGCTGTAAGAAAATCATATAAATAAAGGATTTAACAAAAGATCCTTATTTATATTGACAAAAATTGCTTTAACAAAATAGGTATTTATTGAGCTATTTTTGCTTTAACAAATAGGCGTAATTATCCACCTATAACTCGAAGAGTTTAGGTGGAGATGTAAGCCTACATCTTGATAACATTATAGCGGTCGATCTTGATTTTCTATATATTCTCTCAAAACAGATAGAGGAGCACCTCCAACTGAAATTAGGCAGTAAGCTCTTGACCACATAGAATTTGTTCCCAAATAAAATTGACTTAAATAAGCAGATTAGTGTTTTCTTATGTGTTTTGAGGTTTTTGATAAATTTACTTGGCAGTATCGAAGGATTCATGTCAACAAGCAAATAAACATGATCCTGCTCTCCATTAAATTCCAAGATAGATATCCTCCATCTATCAGCAAGCTCCTTCATTTTTATTTCCAGATCTAAAAGCACTTC
>NZ_JALKIM010000088.1 GCF_023050945.1 Anaerobiospirillum sp. NML120448
CATGTAGACAGACAAAGTATAAAGCTCACTCAATATATTGATAAATATCAATCTTATCAGGAAATCTTATATAGGTTAATATAGTGTAGTTTTATGAATTTATTCTATCTATTGACAATAGGTATTGTATTATGATAATGATACCTAAATGAATAGTTGCTATGTTGTGAATAAAACATAGCAACACTGAAATAAAAAAAATAGGAGTTCATTATATGCCTCTATACGATGAAAGCGCAAAGGTTTTAGTTCCTGATGAAAACTCCATCCTTTTTAACTCCATAAATTTATTTAATGAGTTTCAACGATGGCCAGCTGTAATTGCAATTTTTGATATCGATCATGTAAAGAAAATACTTAAAGACAATGGATTTATTCCAACAACCCATACTAACTCCCTTTTTCATACAATCGGAGTTTTCTTTATTGCTGCCGTATTCAGTGTATTAAGACAAAAGTCCTCTATTACTCAACTTCACGCTGATTATTGTGTTATTTGCACATTATGTGGTGTTAAAGCATGCTCTCATAAAACCATAGAAAGAGCAATGAAGCAAAAAGATGCAATCACAAATACCATGAACCAGCTGGCCCAGGAGGTTTGTGATGAGTTCCAGAAAGAGTTTTATGGTAGAGATCTTCAAACTATAGGGGTAAAGCTTGCTCAGTGTATTAATAAGATAGAGCCTAAAATCAAGCGCATAGTAGTAGGCGATGGTAGTGAGTGCCGTCTTGCTAGAGAGTTGAACATAGGGGAAACCAAAGGTAAAACTGTAGCTGGTCGTAAAGGCCTCTTCTTCTTAGATGCTTCTAGTAACGCAATTATAGACGTTAAGTATGGTAGTGCAGTATGTAATGAAAAAGAGGCTGCTAAATTAATGATTGAGCAAGATACTGCTGCCGAAGGAACTTTATATATATTTGATGCTGGGTTTAACGACAAATCGCTTATGCAAGTCATAAGCGATAAGCAAGCATTTTACTTAATTAAAGCCAGATATAGTATTAACCCTGAGATAATAAAAGTCACAGAGTACAATGGTACTTGGAACCAAGAAGGGCGTTACATTATTGATAATGAAGGTAAAGATCTTTCAATATCAACACCTATGAAGCTTTCAGAACTTTTTGATAGAGAGCTCATATCACCTCCACTAACTGGGCGTAATGGAAAATTAGAAGGTAAGTCTTATAAGCTTACACGTAAGGATGGCACTTCTGTGCTTATGATATTTAATCCTACAAATAAAAGTTTTGATGAAACAAAAATGAAGTCAGCTTGGGTTTATTTTGATACTAACTTGCCTGATTCAATATTTTTTGAATTAGTTTCAGTCATATATCGAGTAAGATGGCAGATTGAGATTAAGTTTAAATGCGTAAAATCACATGGTGGTATGGATAAAGGCCCTGACTTAAATCGTTATACAAGTGATTTCTTTGTAAGTGCATCAATAATAGCGGATACGATAAAATTGTTCCTTGCCCTAACTTCATTACAACCATTAGTGGGCAGCACAAAGATTGATGAATACTCTACAACTAAAGAAAAAAATGATGATTTGGTTAACGTGTCTATGGAAAAAGCAGCCGCACATTTAGCCAATTTAGCCATGTTGTTCCTATTGATCAGTATTCCTACGAATCTTCTAACTTCAAAACAAGCAATAAAGTGCTTTGATAGTAATTCAAAGAATATAGCTAATGTAGTGAGGGCTAGTCGCCCTTCCAAACGGACTTTAGAAGCAGGAAAAGCGCTTAAAGAAACTCTGCGTGTTGCCCAAGAGTTTGCTGATCAAAAAGACGCTGAAAAGACACTAGTTGCTTAACTATATGCATGCAAATTTACGAATTATAGTTTATATTAGGAATTTACTTTTAAAAGTGTGATTTAGGCTACATAATTTTTTATGTGATGCAGATCACTATGCAGGCTATATAGCATTAAAATAGTGTAGTTTGCATTACTCAACTTTTTTTGAGTTAATCAATAAAAGTTGGCGTAGCATGGACGTTTCGTAACTTTGTCCGTCTATATGTATTAGCTCGCATGGTAAAACTAGAATATACCACTTGTAATGGGGCTAATAAAGTTAGTTGTTAAAAAATATAGGAAGTAGAGGCCATGCCTTTAGCACTAAGTGCGGATTGGCAAGAGCAAGGGGCAAGGAGTGAAGGCAATAAAAAAGCAGCCAGAAGGCTGCTTTTTGGTGTTGTTGTGTTTGTAATTAAAGTTTGGTGCTTAATAGGTAAGATTAAGCAACTTTGTTGTTGTTGTTGATTTGCTCTTGAATTAGCTGACCATTGGTATTGTAGTAGCGCTCAAATGGAGCCTTAAAAGCAATGACATTTTCTTGCTCATTAGCAGCCATGCTCTTATCGAGGTTGGAGCTATCTACGCTAAGCTGATTCCAAATGCTATCCCAACGGGCGGCAACACGCTCTTCGGTAGCAGCATCGGCTAATGGCTTAATGCTATTGTTCTTAATGTTGCAAGCAGCTGATACAGAGGCCATGATTAAGCTTTGTACTTGGTCGTAGCCACGCTCTAAGTACATGTTTTGGTAGAGCTTAATAATTTCATGTTGATCTTGTACTAAGTTGCCTTGATTGTTGAGAGCCTCAATAATCATTGCTTCTGGCTTAGTGTTAGCTTGAGCTTGAGCTTGAGTTTGATTTTGTGCTTGAGCTAAGGCTGAGCAGAATACGCCTGAAATTAAAGACATAGCTGGGCTCATAGCAAAACCATCATTCTCAACTGCAAAGTGCTTGTTGTTATGCTCATAATCATCACGAATAGCACGCATTTGCTCTGCTAAAGCCTGAGCATTGATACCAGAGATAGGGGATACAGCACCCATATAGGTCATTAAGCGCATTGCAGTGTCACTAAAGTTAGAGCCAGTCTTTTGCTCAACCTTATCTTGCATGGCCACGATGGCATCACGTTGAGTACGTAAGTCATCAGCTAAGACATTAGCATTGTTGCCAGCAACAGCTTCTACATTACCCATAGCAGTTAACATCTGTAGGGCCTTGGTAGCAAAAGCAGAAGGCTGTTGATTCTCATTGTTATTAAGGGCCTGCTTAGCACGGATTTCATAGGCTAAGATATTAGAGGTTGCACCAGCAGGTAACTCAACGCTACCTAAGTAGGTAAAGATGCGCATTAAGAAGTTAGATAATAATGAGTTGTGTTCTTGCTTTACGTCATTCTTTTGTGGCTCTAAAGCTTCAACTTGTTGCTGAGCTTCATAAGCATTATGAACTTGTTCACAAATTACAGAGCTAAATACACCGCTAATAGGGGTTATGCCTACGCTCATAGCCAAGGTACGTAAGGCTTTATTAGCATTGTTCTTAGCAATTTCTAACTCACTTGGCTCGTAGACGCTAGCAGCGATAGCATTGTCTTGAGTGCGATTCATTTCAGCTAAGACACTTGCATAAATGCCAGAGATAGGGGCTAAACCACCCATATAGCTTAAATTGCGTAATGCCATAATAGAATCCTTAGCGCTAGCAGACTCAGTTACGAGCTCGTCAGCCTCATTAATCTCTTGCTCTTGCTCTTGCTCAAGAACGATATATTGCTCTTGGTTCTTGTTTTGCTCGGCAAGCATAGCAGTGTAAATACCAGAGATAGGGGCAAGGCCAGCCATGTAGCTTAGGTTACGCCAAGCTGCACCGTTGTCAGAAACTTCATTGCTGTTGGCTTCTTGATTCATCTTAGGCTCTTGTTGTGCCTCTAATACTTGCTCTTGCTCATTGTTAGAGGCTACTAAGCCTTGTTGCTCGGCAAGCATGGCAGTGTAAATGCCAGAGATTGGGGCAAGGCCAGCCATATAGATTAAGTTGCGTAAGGCAGTGTTGTTAGCTACGGCAATTTCTTGCTCACTCTCTTGCTCGTTCTTAGATGCTACTAAGCCCTTTTGCTCAGCTAATTGAGCGGTATAAACAGCAGAGATAGGAGAAAGACCAGCCATGTAGCTTAAGTTGTCAGATGCTGCATCGTTAGCTGTGGCATTCTCTTGCTCGTTCTTAGAAACTACTAAGCCCTTTTGCTCAGCAAGCATAGCAGTGTAAATGCCAGAGATTGGGGCAAGGCCTGCCATGTAGCTTAAGTTATCAGATGCTGCATCGTTAGCTTTAGCATTCTCTTGCTCGTTCTTAGAGGCTACTAAGCCCTTTTGTTCGGCAAGCATGGCAGTGTAAATGCCAGAGATTGGGGAAAGGCCAGCCATGTAGCTTAAGTTGCGTAATGCTGCGTTGCTGTCGCTGCTACGTGCATTAGGCTCTTGATTTAAGCTGGTGCCTTCATCTTGTTGAGCCATTAAGGTGCTCATAGAGCCAGCAGAGATTAAAGAAAGAGCTAAGTTCATTGGCATATTCTTCTTAACAGCAAAACCTTGGTTATCAGCTACTTTAGCTGGGTTAAAAGCGTAATCGTGATGATCTTTAGCATTAACTACAGAGCTGTCATTGGCAACTTCTAATACTGCGCTAATTGGAGTAGTAGCTAAAGAGGTAAGCTCTTGAGTCTCTTGAGTTGCTGGAGCTGCAAAAAACTCCTTGATGCGTGAAAAAACAGACTTCTTAATAGAAAGGATAGCGGTAGTCATAATCTTCAATTCTTATTATCAGGGACTATATAAGTCCAAAATGTGTAATTTGGTTAAGGTTTAGTATCTGTAATGGCATTTGCCTTGTGCTTGTGCTTGTTCGTAAGCTGATGGCAGATACAAAAGGTTAGTTAAAGTTAAATTGACCCTTATGAGGGGCGTTTGTTAAAACCACAATTTAATAAAACCAATTTGCACATAGGGTATCCCCACAGAGCGTTCTGGGCAGAAACTCAGAAACTACGAGGAACAAACTTAAGCTTGCGATTGCTTTTTTGTAAGAGCAATCTGTTCTGCATTGCTTAGGGGCTTAAGTTTCTTAATGTTCATAAGTTATCGTGTAATTGTTAAGACAATCTTATGAAGTGGTCAAAAGCAAAGTAAATAATTGTCCAGCATGCTTAGTTTTTAAGGATTTGCTTATTGACTACGGCTTTATCTTAGCAAAAATTTTGTGAGGTCAATCACTTTTTCATAGTGTGAGATAAGTCACAAAAATGCCGAAATTTAACAAAGGCCATAATTACGGCAAATGCAAAATTTTGCAACTAAATTATTTTTGTTAAATATTACGCACGTATATTTTAACAAAAACTCAGAACTAGGCAGTACAATCAAAGTAATAATGCGTTACAAATGGCTAAAGAATGATGTTTTTGCTCTTTAGAGAAGTAGATTTTTTGAGCAAAAAACAGCCTGTAAGCACTCAAGAATTTGAGAGCCTAAACCAGTAATAAATAAGGTGATAATTGCTATCAAATTTTAATAAAACATTATAAATAAGCTGTTTGAAATAAAAATTCATAATTTCAAGAGTCATTTTCATAAATAGTGAAATATTTGTCCAAAATCACATAGTATTAGAGGGGTAAATATCTTATTAATGCAACAAAATGCAAAATTATGCAAAACAATGCAACAAAATATTTAATGACCAGCCATCTTTTTAGCTTATTTATCTTTGCTTATAGCAAGTCTCTTAACGCTCAGCGCAAAATAGTTTGCCAAGTTCCTCCCAGAGCAAGGCTTAAGACTGTAATCTTTTGCAAAATAGCATCAGCCTTTATCCCATTCTGCCTAAGTGCTTACTTTAGTAGCATCATCTCCAATCACTTGTAGTTTGCCCCTTTCCCTACATAAGCCACGCTATACCAAGCAGAGCAAAGTAAAGTAAAGTAAAGGCAAGCAAAGAATTGCCATCCAGGCTTTGTACTAAGCATGGTTTAAAGTTAACTGAGTTATCACCAAACATTGGTAGTGTATAAATATTTAGAACAGGGTAGCTTTCAGAGCAAGCAAGCTAGGTTGGATTTTCATTACCATTGCCATTGCCAGATAAACTTTTCATGTGCCCTCCCCAAAAGAGCCTATAAGGTTTTTTTACTGGAACCTTGTACAAGGACATCTTTAGACCCGACAAGGGCAGTTAATTAGTGGGAAAGGACTTAACTATTAGTACTTATACTGCTTAACCACTAATGAATGGCTATTATGAGTTCAAGGTTAGCGCTAGTGCTAGCGCTTGTAATAGCGATAGGGGCGTACTACTACTAATATAACTTCTTCTATTGTGGAGGTTAGCGCTTATGAACTTAGGGTATTATTTAGCATTAGCTCTGTAGGAGTAATAGTAGATAATAAGAGCATGGCTGTGAGTTGTGCCTCTTAGCGAAGGTGCTCTTATGCCAGCTTAAGATAATGCCATGCACAAAAGTAAGTTGGCTTTAGTATTGAAGTGAATTTAGAATGATGATGCTTAATCATTTTTGAACCACATTAAGGCTTTTAGCAAAGAAACAACTAAGATGCAGACTATAAGACAAGTATTAAATGAGGCCGTTGTTAAGTTACAAAATAGTAGCTCGGATAGCCCTAAACTCGATGCTAAATTATTGTTAATGAAAGCTTGTTCCTTGAGTCAAGTGCAATTAATGGTACATGACAATGAGCCTATTAGTCAGGAGCAGCTGCAAGCTTTTAATGAGTTGCTAGAGCAGCGCTTAATCGGCCATCCTATTGCTCACTTATTAGGAGAGCGAGATTTTTGGGATTTAACCTTAAAAGTAACACCTGATACTTTAATTCCTCGTCCTGATACTGAGGTTTTAGTAGAGCAGGCGCTTAAACTTATACAGAGCAATAAACAGAGTAAAGTATTAGATTTAGGTACAGGTTCAGGCGCTATTATTTTAGCGCTCAAACACACTATACCTAGCATTAGTGCTTTTGCTGTTGATAAGTCACCAGGGGCTTTACAGGTAGCGCAAGAAAATGCCCGCCACTATGATTTAGAGGTTAACTTTAATTTAGGTTCATGGTTTGAGCCTTTACAAGAGCATTATCAACATTATTTTGATGTCATTGTATCCAACCCTCCTTATATAGAAGAGGAGGATGAGCATTTACAGCGTGGTGATGTGCGCTTTGAGCCTTTAAGTGCTTTAGTCTCAGGAAAGGATGGTCTTGATGATATTAGGCTGATAGCCTCACAAGCCATCTCATATTTAACCAAAGATGGTTTTTTACTATTTGAGCATGGCTACAATCAAGGCCCAGCCGTTCATTCCATCTTAACTGACTTAGGTTATAGACAAGTACAAACCATTAAAGACTATGGCAATAACGACAGAGTTACTCTTGGCCAAGCCCCTGCATAGTACAGATGCTCATAGTGGGCAATGAACCAATGCCCTTGCCCTTGCCCTGTCGCTGTCGCTGGCGCTTGCGCTTAAGCTGGAGCTGGCTATTGCTGCTAAGCGTGTCTAAGCATAGAGCTTTAAAGCTTAGAGATGGGCTATTACTTTTTAAGACACTGCTAGGCAATCATGATAATTTCAAAGGCAAGTTCATGGGCAAGCTGATAGGCCTTATGTTTGTAGTGATGCTAAGAATAAGCGAATTTAGTAACGGCCTTATATGATGCTAAGATAGTATGTCTATCTTAGAACTAGCATCTGATTAGGTGCTATAGTTTAGATTGAAGTTATTAAATATTATTTTTCTCTGGGTGTGTTGGGAGTTAACATGGCAGATAAGATTGTTTCAGTTGGTAATTTTCAAATGGGCAATGACTTGCCTATGGCAGTTATTGGCGGTTTAAATGCTTTAGAGGACTATGATTTAGCAGCTCGTACTTGTGAGGAGTTTTTGAGAGTTTGCAATAAATTAGGTCTTAATTATGTTTTTAAAGCCAGCTTTGATAAGGCCAATCGCTCTTCATTATATTCCTATCGTGGCCCAGGCTTAGAAAAGGGCATGGCTATCTTTGATCGCTTAAAGCAAGAGTTTAATGTAGCCATTATTACTGATGTTCATGAGCCATATCAGTGTGAGTTAGTAGCTCCTCATGTTGATATCCTACAGTTACCTGCCTTCTTAGCTCGTCAAACCGACTTAGTTCATGCCATGGCTAAAACAGGCAAAGTAATTAATGTTAAGAAGCCACAGTTCATGGCTCCTGCTCAAGTTGCCAATATTGTAGAAAAGTTTGCCCAGGGTGGTAATAATCAGGTCATGCTGTGCGAGCGTGGCAGTCAGTTTGGTTATGACAATTTAGTAGTGGATATGCTAGGTTTTGGCGTTATGAAGCAAACCTCTGGTGATGCTCCTATTGTGTTTGACGTAACCCACTCACTACAATGTCGTGATGCTAATGCCAAGGCCTCTGGTGGCCGCCGTGCTCAAGCTTTAGATTTAGCTAAAGCTGGTGTCTCTCAAAAGGTTGCTGCAATTTTCCTTGAGACCCATCCAAATCCAGATGAGGCTAAGTGTGACGGCCCATCAGCCTTGCCTTTAAATTTATTAGAGCCATTCTTAACCCAGTTAAAAGAGCTTGATGACTTAATTAAGAGCCAAGCTCCATTAAATATTAATTAGTACTTATCCTTATACTATTAGTTTTATCAAGCGTAGTCGGGTTAAAGCATCACCTGACTGCGCTTTTTGTTTTTTCTCAGGGTAGATAGCTCTTATTTAGATACCAAGACGTAAGATAGTCATACCCAAACAGCTGTTTGCCAACAACGGTAAAGCTTTAGCCATGTACTGATGTTAAGTAGTAGTTTTGGGTAGGGGCTTGTGTATATCAAAAAATGGCAAAAAGAAATTTGATTAAATTCGCAAATTAATTCCAATTTCGCTAAAATACACACTAAATTTTTAAGACTCATTTTGAGTCCTAAGTTTTTAGCTAGAGCATTGATTTTAATAAAAGCACAAATAAGGATTATATCTTTAGCTCTTAATAATTAGAGCTTATCAGGTGTGGTATTAACCAAGATAAGCGCTAAGTTTAGCCTGTGAAATTGTTGGGATTAATATAGCCAATAGCTGCTTTACATCAAAGAGTTGTTGGTGGCCTAAGCGGTTCATCTCTGGCATAAGACAGCCTACGCTGCAAAAGCAAGTTAGTCTCATTAAGCCTTGACTTAAAACAAACACGCAAACTAACAATTAAAAGGCTTTATTTTGAGTAATACACCCCAAGTCTTCTTTGGTAAGGAACTATAACCAATTAATTTGATCTTCTTTTAGATGTTTTTGCTTTAGTAATCTAATACTAGAGCTTGTAAACAACCAAATTAATTGATTACAGTTCCTAAGTAGTTGGTCAGCCTAATTTGTTGCTAATTATAATAAGCTAAATTATCTAAATCGTTTTTTAATCATGGAGCATTATTCATGCTTAGTAGCAATCATCCATTAGTGGGTAAGTCTTTTTTATTATCTTCTTTATGTGCAGCTCTTTTGGTAACTGCTTGTAATGATTCCAACGCCTCTGCTCAAGACACTAAGTCTCAAGCTCCTGCGGTTAAAAATGTTTTAGATTCTCAAGATTTAGTATCTACCCCATCTGATATCAATCAGCGTAATCACGTTTGCTTTACTATGGATGTTAACAATGTAAAGTGCGTTTTAGGTGATATCGTAGCTTATGTTCCTCAGCCAATTTTAGAGGAAGATAAGGATGAGCCTAAGGCTGATAATAAGAAGAAGGCCAAGAAAGAAACTAAAGAGGAAAAGGCAGAAAAAGAGGCTCAAGCTCAGTTAGCTGCTAACCAAAACGCCTTAAATGAGGCTCGCTCTTTAGTATTCGTAGCTAAGTACTGCGATATGGAGCGCCCTGTAGTTTACTCTAAGGAAGGTGTTGCTTGTACCTTTAAGCCTCATGCTTTATATGATGCTGGTGCTGTAGCTGAGGCTACCCAGTACCAAATGAACCTTTTAAGCGCTGATAAGTTCTTTAAGGATATCGCTGCTATTGCTGGCGTTGAGAAGTTTACTGGCCCTGCTTTTGGTACCCATGGTGGCTATCGCTTATTCTTAGAGCGTAGCACTGATGACAAGGGTATGAAGATTGGTGCTAACACCTCTGCTCGTATTTTAACCAAGCGTATTGATATTGAGGGCAATGTTTTAGGCTTCTATCATGAGGAACTCAACTTTGCTAACTTAAACCCTCAAATGCGTGTCTTAACCGAGGGCTTAAAGGCTGGTGATCATGTTAAGTTAGTATTTGATACTTCCTTACAAAATGAGCAGCCATTATGGCGTACCTCCAGCTTAGAGTTTGGTCAGCCATATATTTGGGAAGTTGAAGTTCAATCAGTAGGCCCAGCTTTAGAGCAAAAGAAGCAAGCTGTTGAGCACCCTAACCAAAATAAGTAATAGCCACTAATTAGCCCTCTAATTAAGAGTGCTATCAATAGTGTCGCTATAGCTTTAGCACAACAATACAGCAAAGCTAAAGCTCAGCTCAAAGCAAAAGCCAAATCAGGAATGATTTGGCTTTTTGTCTCTTGAACAGCATCAGCCCTAAAAACAATACCAAGACCAAAGCCAACGCCACAGCCAAGGCCAAGGCCAAGCAAAGGCCCAAGCAAAGGCCCAAGCTAAGAGCATGGTAGGCACGCCATGAAGCATCTCGTAATACCCACCAAAAAAAGGTTGCTTAGGCGTAATTAGCTTCTATAGCTCTCAATCTGACTATCAAGAGTGTTGATCTTTAGTAAGATCTCATCAAATATCTTAATATTTTGTGCAAACAAGTCGTTCTGAGCCCTAAGTTCAATCAACTTAGGACATTGCTCTTCAAAGCTTGGATCAAGGTCGTACTTGTTAACAATGCATTCTTTTAATTTGCCTAAAAGCTCTTCGCCTTGCTCCATAGTGTAATTAAGCTTAGTAGTAGAGCTAGTACAGGTGTTAACATCACTATTAAGACGCTTTAATAATTCCTCGTCTAATTGAGCTTGATTGGAATTGAATAAGGCCTCTTCTAATTGCCTATAATCAGTTAAGCAACGCTCAAAATCATGCTGCAATAAAGCACAATGTTTTTGGTTTTCATCGATCAGCTTGTCTAATCTTTGCTTGTTAGCTAAGACCTCATTCTTAACCTCATGGCAGATGGCGGTAACTCTCTTTAGTTTGTAAGCATTAAGCTTTGGTAATAATTGCTCTTTAACCGCAGCAATTTGTCCCCTCAGCGCAACCAAGTCATCACTTTGCAAGGCATTAACGGCATAAAGCTGGTATAAGCATTCCACGCCAAACTCTTGTTGTAATTGCTCTGTAAGCTTAGCTTGTAGTGCAATTGGCTCTGCTACCATGTCTTTGTGGCTCAGAACAAAAATAGTTCGCTTAAAGAAAGACTCTTTATCCATATGAGCAAAAATAAGCTTTAGGAAAGCTAATTCCTGCTCGCTCAAAAGCCCAGTAGTAATATCGTGAACAAACAGATGTAAGTCAGTATTGGCAATCAAGCTTAAGGCTAAAGTAGTATTCGTTCCAACATGGTCAAAGCCTGGGGTGTCTAAATAGTGATCGTAGGCAATTTGATAGTGAAGGAACTTGGTAGTAGAGCTTAAGCTCTGTTCTGCATTACTATCCATTAGCTTACGTAATAAGGAGCTTTTACCATGGTGGCTAAGTCCTATAGTAAGGATGCTAAAGCCATCATGGACAAAATCCTCCATAAGTTCTTCAAGCTGCTGATAGCGATCTTGGGAGTATTCGATACAATCCTCAGCTAACAAATCGAAATTTTGTTCCATGATAGCCTCCTACAATAAGCGCGTGAACTATAGGGCATGTCTGTAAATCTAAAAAACGATAAACAAATACAAAAGGGCTCAAAAATAGAGAGGGAAATATTCACCTAAACAAGCATGTAAAAATAAATAAAAGTACAAGGAAGTTGGATTTAAAACATAAAGTGAGCCCATTATTGCATAGATATTACATAAATAATCAAAAACCTTAAAGAATAAGGCTATATTGTGATCATAAGCTCACTAAAATGTCTGTAAAGTTAATATCTATAGTCCCAACCACCCTAATCTTGCCACTAAGGCCCCAGCTCCAGCCACAACCACCGCTACTACCACACCCCAAACCATTCAACTAAAGCATCGCCACATTAAAAGCACCGCTAAGCACACCTCAACCCAGAGTTTAGTTACACAACCTTTAAGCACAAGCCGACTCCACAAGAGCAGCCCTTAAAGCGTTTTGAGCCCAAATGGTCGATTTGGCTTGTTGGAACAAAATCTTTACTGGGCTAAGAAGTGCGCCAGCTGAGCCTTGCAACAAGCTGATAGGTCATTACCAAGGCCATAAATATGGTGGGACTTTCAAGAACTGGAGCATGGAAAGATTAGCTACAGTAGGGGGATGGCCTTTAGCAAAGCTTAAACAGTAGAGCACCAATAAGCTAACCTAACTTTATCAACTAAGACTAAAAGTACAGTAATAAAGAGTAAAACTGTAGCGCCATGATAGACATAAACAGCGCCCGCCCTTATGTATGCTGTATTAGTACTACTTGTGGAACAAGTCCTTTGGAGGGATAAGAAGTGCTACAGCTGAGCCTTGCGATAAGCTAACAGCCATTACCCAATCATAGCAATTTACGATGCTTTTAAGAATTAGAGCAGGGAAATATTAGCGTTGAGCGAGAGTGGCCTTTAGTAAAGCTTAAACAGTAGAGTACCAATAAGCTAACTTCACTATACCAGCTAAGGTTTTAAGCAAAGTAATAAAGAGTAAAACAGTAGCTCCATGGTAGACATAAACAACGCCCGCCCTTATGAATGATGTATTAGTTCTACTTAGGGGAATAAGTCCTTTGGAGGGATAAGAAGTTCTACAGCTGAGCCTTGCGATAAGCTAACAGCCATTACCAAGGCAATAAATAAGGTGGTAATTTCAAGAATTAGAGCAGGAAAGGATTAGCGTTAGTAGGAAAGTGGCCTTTGGTAAAGCATAAACAGTAGAGTTCCAATAAGCTAACCGCACTTTACCAACTAAGACTAAAAGTACAGTAATAAAGAGTAAAACAGTAGCTCCATGTTAGACATAAACAACGCCCGCCCTTACGTATGCTGTATTAGTACTACTTGTGGAACAAGTCCTTTGGAGGGATAAGAAGTGCTACAGCTGAGCCCTGCGATAAGCTAACAGCCATTACCAAGTCATCGTAATGTAGGCTGCTTTTAAGAATTGGAGCAGGGAAGGATTAGCGTTAGTAGGGGAAGGCCTATAGCAGGGCTTAAACATTAGTGTGCTAATAAGCTAACCTCACTGTATCAACTAAGACTATAAGCCCAGTCATAATGGGTATATCCATAGTACCAATGCATACATAAACAGCGCCCGCTCACATGCGTTGTATGTGGCATTTATACAACTTAAGTAGCGTAGCTATATTAGTAATGAACATTCAATTTGCTATTGGGCTAACAGTGGCATAAGAATATCAAGATCCGACATTTTACATAGTGAAATATTGATCAAAGTTTATTGCGATTAAAGAATATAAACTATATGATATTGACTAATTGACAATTAAACTTTTATGCATTGGGCATTGAGGAGAAACAAAGCATGAGTGACACAGCAATTGGCGAGAGCAATGCTAAGGAGCAAGTACAGGGCGATAATATTCAAGCCTTTTACGATTTGCTTAATAGCATTGAGCAAAGCTCTAGTGATGCGAGGGATAAAGGTACTCGTTTTGAAAATTTGATCTTAGATTTCTTACAAAACGATCCTACCTATAAGAATGATTTTGCTAAGGTTCAAACCTATGCCGACTGGGCACAAGAGCATACAGACCTTGTGCCTAACAAAAAATCCATATGACAGCCAAGTAGCGATTTGCTGACACCAGTCGATGGATGAAAGTGCCCGGCTCGCAATCTGTGCCTTACCCCATATGCGTCAAAACCGTCAAGTATGAGCTGCCGTTTATCCTCAAATTTTATCATGACTTTAAAGCATGCAAAGCATCCATATACCAATATGGAGCTAAGCCTTAAGTCATGTAAAATATTGAGTGCATGCCTAGTACTAGACACTTCGGCGTCTTTATTATGAAAGTGCCCAGGCTCGCAATTAACAAACACGATAAATAAGGGATCCTGCCATTTTGGTTAAATGATAACGTTAGATGGTAGATCTTTAACTTAGATCTGAAAAGATACTAACAGTATC
>NZ_JALKIM010000089.1 GCF_023050945.1 Anaerobiospirillum sp. NML120448
TTATTATGGGACGTCGTCAAGATGGAGGTTTTGATATTAGAACCATTGATGGTCAACATATATCCAAATCTGTCTCCCCTAAAAAACTTAAGCTTATTCAAAAGCGAAAGACATTTTTAACTGCAATTAAAAAAGAGGGCGCTTCCTCCCCTGTCTAAAGACAGGGGTTTCCGCGCTACTAATATTATGACTTTTTATGATTAGTAGCCCTAAAGGCTAGTAAGGTGGTTGATATGGTCGATGTTCATGAGGTGTTTAGCACTTCTATTACCCTGGATGAGGTAGAAAAAGCTAATCAAGATTTTGAGCAGCACAGTAAGGAGCCTTACAAACATGAGGTAAGACTATGTCATGCTAGTACTATCTTACCTTTAAAGCATGAACGATATCATAATGCTTTTATTCCTTTTAGCCCTTTATTATGTGCTTTTTATGCAGGCCCAGATAAGGAGAAAGGCGATACCTCTATTTATATTGTGCGTATTGAAGCTGATGGCAGTCACTCTAGTGTACAAAAACTTGACTGTCCTCAGTTAAATCAAAAAGCTAACTCCACTCCTGTGCTTTTTTATTTAAATCAATCACAAGAGGTGCGTACTAAGGCTTTACAAAATGGTACAACCCTAAAAGATCTTCCTAAAGGTATTGTTGACACCTCAGCAGAAAACTTAGTAGAAGATGGTCAAAAGCTCTATCCACAAGTAAAGATTGGCTCACAAGATGAATCCATTATTGCTTTAGTTTATAAGGCTGGTAAGGAAAATGGTTCTACTGTTAGCTATCTAAGTTTAAGTTTTGACGATGGCAAGCACTTTATCACTCCAAGACAAATGGTGGAGGATAGAGCTATTGAAGGTCGAGGTCCAGTAAGAACTAAACCTTACTTGGTAAGAAAAGGCCCTTATGCTGGTCGTGTTATTATGCCTTGCTCGGTAGACAATAATGAGGGCATGGCTTTTGTTGATTACTCAGATGATGATGTTCGTTCCTTACATATGAGTAACGAAATTATGCCAAGCGATGAGCAAAAGCAAGCCTCAGAAAAAGCAATCTTTGCTCATGGTGTAGTGCAATCTGCTTTATTTGAGGACTTGGGTATACATCAGTGTGAGGGCTATGATTTAAGTTCTTTGACCCAAGAGGAGCTTAATGATAAGTACTCTAAGGTGCATATGTTAATGAGCGCCCGAGGCTCTCAAGTATATGTAGCTGATAGCGCTGATGCAGGTAAGACTTTTGGCACTCCTTATGGAGTACCACTTTATAACTGCTTGGCAGGTATTGATTGTGTTACCTATATGAATCGCCTCTTAGTATGTGGCAAGTTAGTAACCGATAAAGACTCTTGCAACCCTGATGAGGGTGCTCCACTTGCTATTTATATGTCTAAAGATGGTAAGAACTTTAGTGAGTTATTACGTTTAGAGGACGATCCTAAGGGCATCTTTACCTCTCCATATTTACAAGTAGATCGTCGCCATCATTTGCTTTATGTAAGCTACACTGATCATCGTAATACCATTAAAATCCGTATTTTCCGCTTAATCTTGCAATAATCGAGATTAAGTTTTGTAAGTTGCGTTCTTATTGAGGGTGGCCGTGGCTGCCCTTTTTTATTGCTTAGTGGTCATACAATTTCAAATATTTGAGAGCACATTGGAAAAAAAGAGCAATTTAACAAGCATTTATTTGCTAAAAATAATATAATTTCAGGATCAGTGTTTAATCTTGATCTGTTTAGTACTGCAAATCCATATTACTGATGCGATTTTGCCTAACATTGGTTGGATAGTTTAGGAAGCTAAGTTTTCCTAAGCTAGTGTTTAATTATGAACTGAACTTAAAGCACTACCTTCATTTTTCATTTGCTTACTTTTTTAGGGTCAAACTACTAAAAACTGCTATTTTGAATTGTGATAAAAGCGCATATATAAGCTGTTTTATAACTTATTTTTTGCGTTGGCACGCTTTTTGACTTATATGCTCTAGAGATTTGATTTTTCGTCATTAATCTGACAGGAGCATAAAATGGGCATCGATCACATTTCAAATACTGGCTTATTAAGTCAGCTCGAGCAAATGAATAGGCAAATGAACGCCATGACTCAAGGTATGGGCACCAATGCTTTAATGCAGGATGGTCGTAATAACTTCGGTTATGTAGGCTCTCAAGTACCTTACTTTGATGGTCAGAGTGCAGCTCGTGCTTTACGTGATCAAGCTACTGCAAATATTAATGGTGCATTAAATCCATCTGTAGTAGAAAACCAGAACACAACTAAGATTTACCAACCAACTACCTCCGCAGGTCAGTCTGTTGGTGAGTTTAAGCAGTTATTAAAGGATGCATTTGAGAACGTTAATGTTATCCAGAATGAGTCAGCCTCTTTACAAAGTCGTTTTGACGTAGGTGATCGTTCTGTTACTTTAGCTGATGTTATGATTGCATCCAACAAGTCAAGCTTATCTTTTGAGGCTACTTTACAGATCCGCAATAAGCTAGTTGACGCTTATCAGTCAATCATGCAAATGCAGATTTAATCTTTTGTCTAAAGGATAGAAAATGTCAGAGAATTCATTCCCAGTTGCCACTGGCTCAAATCCTCAAGAACCAGGCACTGCTGTTGTAGACCCAAATGCTCAAGGTATGGGTAATCAAGATGACTACAATCGCAATGCTGACAATCGCGATGTTCTCGATGGGGATGAAGTTGTCGAGAACAATAATCGCATCGGTGGTACTTTAGGTAACACTGTTAATGCTGCTCCTACCGCTTCTACCTTTAAGGGTAGAGTGTCAGAGTTCTTGCGCAATGGTGAAATTTTAAGAAAGCTCATCATTCTCGGCTTTTTAGTTCTATTCTTAACTGGTGCTGTATTTGGTCTTTTATCATTACAGTCTAGCTCTCAATTACAATCTCAACGTTCTTTAGGTCGTTATACTCCTGAGGAGTTGGGTAAAGTAATTGACTTTTTAAGCTTACAAGGCTTTAACTACACCTTAAATGGCGATAGCATTTTGGTTCATGTTGATGATTACCAAACCGTACGTGAGGCTATGTTACGTAATGGTGTAGCTGTCAATAAAATTGCAGAGCAAGATGCCTTAATTTTAAAAGACAATGGTTTCGGTGTTTCTCAACGTTTAGAGTCTGAGCGTATTAAGCATAGCCGTGAGCTCCAATTAGCTAATGCTATTGCACGTATTGACGGCGTTGAGCACGCAACAGTTTTATTAGCCATTCCACGTGATAATGTATTTGCTCGCAGTCAGCAGCGCCCATCTGCAGCTGTAGTAGTTACATTACAAAATGGCGCTTACTTATCTCCTGATAATGTAAATTCCATTCGCTTTACTGTAGCTTCCTCTGTCCACAATATGTTGGCCAAAGATGTTACTGTGACTGATCAGCACGGTCGTTTACTTAGCGATCAGAGTGCTAATAAGTCTAGCGATGACCGTCTACAAAAAGAATTTGAGATGCGTACCCTACGTGAGGCTCAGTATCGCGACAAGTTAGATACTATCTTACGTCCAATGCTTGGTGAGGGTAATTACTCTGCTGAAGTTGATGTGACCTTGGATACCACCATTGAAGAGGAAACCCGTCAATTCTTTAACCCTGACAATCAAGCTGTTCGTTCTGAGACTTTACGTGAGGAAGTAGGTTCTAAAGAAGAAGGCACTCCATATGGTGTTCCTGGTTCTTTATCTAACCAACCTCCAGCAAACGCCACTATTCCACAGCAGTTACGTAATGGCACTGCCATGGAAGGTGAAAGCTCCACTCCTAAGAATGAGAATCGTGAGGCTGTACGTAATTACGAAGTTGATACTACTGTTCGTCATACCATTAGACCTACTAACTTAGTACAACGTCTAACCGTATCTGTAGCTGTTGACTATATGCGTCAAACAGGTGCTGATGGTGCAGTAACTTATGTACCTCGTCCACAAGAAGATTTAGATAAGATTGCTAATTTAGTTCGTGGTGGTTTAGGTTTAAATGAGACTCGTGGTGACGTTGTTCACGTAGCCTCCTTATCCTTCCCTCATGATGATATCAAGCCTGCTCTACCTTGGTGGCAGCAAGAAGCATTCTTACGTATCTTACGTATTGCTGGTGCAGTTCTTATCATCTTAGTATTAGTAGTATTCGTAGTTCGTCCAATGGTCAACCGTCTACTACGTGGCAAGACTGCCGAAGACTTGGCTTACGAACAACAGCTTGAGATGGACAATGGTTCAGCCTTGGGTGGTGAGGATGATCTTAACCTTATCGCTGCTCAAAACGAGCTTGCTGACCAAATCTATAACATCAACCGTGAGGGTGGTATTGAGTTACCTAACTTACACCGTGATGAAGACTTGCTCAATGCTGTACGTACCTTGGTATCTAATGAGCCTCAGCTTTCTGCCGAAGTTCTCCGTGATTGGATTAATTCCGACATGGCTGACAAGAAAGATAAGAAGAAGGCCAATAAACAACAGCAAGGTGCCTAGTTTTAACTTAGCTTTATAGCTAAAAAAGGGGGTGGGATAAACCCACCCCTTTTTTGTATGTAGTAGGTAAATCCTTGTGTTTTGTTTTATTAAAAGCAGAGCATAAGGATTTACTTGACTATAATGGTTTAAAGAATTTAGTCACACTCTTAATTAAAGAGTTAGACAAAACGTAATAACTTTTTGAGGTTTGGTATGTCAGATCGTGCACTGATGAGACAAGGCGGCGGCTCAATGGGCTATCCAGTACCATCATCAACCAATGGCTTAGAGTTGTCTGATGATGAAAAGATGGCCTTAGAAAAGCTATCTGGTATTGATAAAGCCGCAATTTTAATGTTGTCCTTGTCAGAGGATGACGCTGCGACTCTCTTCCGTAATTTGCAGCCTAAGCAAGTTCAGAAGTTAGGTATTCGTATGGCTGAGGTTGAGGACTTCAACCAAGATAGTGTTAATGCTGTGCATAAGACCTTCCTAACTAATATTACCAAGCACTCTAATATTGGTCTTGGTTCTTCTGACTTCGTTAAGAATGCCTTGGTTGCTGCCTTAGGTGAAGATAAGGCTAATAACTTGGTAGATCAAATCTCCATGGGCAGTGGTTCTCATGGTCTTGATTCCCTCAAGTGGATGGATGCCCGTCAGGTAGCTACTATTATTCAAAACGAGCACCCTCAGATTCAAACCATTGTTTTATCTTATTTGGATCCAGAGCAGTCAGCTCAAATTTTAAGTCAGTTCCCTGAGACTGTACGTCTTGACTTGATCATGCGTATTGCTACCTTGGAAGAAGTTCAACCAGCTGCATTGCAAGAGCTTAATGAAATTATGGAAAAACAATTTGCTGGCTCTGCTGGTGCTCAAACTGCCAAGATTGGTGGCTTGAAGTCTGCTGCTAACATCATGAACTATCTTGATAACAATACTGAAACCCAGCTTATGGATGCTATTCAGGCTCAAGATAAGGAAATGGGTCAACAAATCCAAGACCTCATGTTCGTATTCGAAAACTTGGGTGCTGTGGACGATCGTTCTATTCAGACCTTGCTGCGTGATATTCCTAACGACGTTCTTGTTAAGGCCCTTAAGGGTGCTGATGAGACCTTACGTGAGAAGTTCTACTCCAATATGTCTTCACGTGCTCGTGAATCTCTTAAGGAGGACTTGGAGTCCATGGGTCCTACCAAGATCTCCGATGTGGAGGCAGCACAAAAGGAAATCTTGGCTATTGCTCACAAGTTGGCAGACTCTGGCCAGATTATGCTCTCTCGCGGCGCAGCCGACAACGACTTTATCGAATAGTAGTATTGTTCCTTTTCTTACTACTATTAAGAGCAGGAGGTATAATTCCTGCTCTTTTCAAAAACACTTGCTCAAGGTTTAATTTCCTAGGCAAGTGTTTTTTGCTTTTTAATAAGTACCAATTGATTGGCCAGGGCCCATAGCTTATAAAAATAAGTCTGGAGTGTTATTATATCTAGATAGTTCATGTAATAATCTTTAAGGCTCATCTGCCAACTAGTCGACACTAGTAGTGAAAAATCTCTTAAGACAAAATAGTAGGAGAGCCAATAAAGTACGGTAGAATTGCCCTTTTTCGTTTATAGCGGCCTAACAATTAAGATGGCGTATTGTAACTTGGCCCAGCTGTTGCACTAAAGACTAAGCTAAATAGAATTTAGCTTTTTATGCTCTGTAGCATATAAGAACTTAGTGTTTTGCTCTTGCAATAAGTTTTAGGAGTATTGCTCTCATGTCATTGCCTATGTCAAATCATGATCATGCTTTCTCTACCATGGGCGCTAAAATCGACCCTAATAGAGTTGTAGCTTCCATTAAGGATCCACAGCGCTCAGTTGAATACAAAGAAGTAACTGTAGTTCAAGGTGATGAGGCTGATGGCTTTACTCCAATGCAATGGCCATTATTTGACGATGGTAAGCCAGTTACTACCAATGCTATGGGTTATGAGGTAGGTGGTTACTATCGCCGTCACCAAGAAGCTTTGCGTATGGCTAAGGCTGAGGCAGAGCGCCAAGCTGAGGAGGAGCGCCTGTCAGCAGAGCGTGCTGCTATGGAAGTAGCCCAAGAAGAAGAGGTAGAAGAAACTCCTAGTATTAGCCCTGAAGAACTTGAAGAAATCCGTAATGCCGCACGCAATGAAGGCTATACCGAAGGATTAAATAAAGGACATGAAGAGGGCTATCAAAAGGGCGTAGAGCAAGGTAAGGTTGACGGCTTTTCACAAGGTTTACAAGAGGGCAAACAATCTGGCTATCAAGATGGCTTTAAAGTAGGCCGTGATGAGGGCTATAGCCAGGGTCAAAGCGCTGGTATTGCTGCTGGTAGTGATATTGTAACTACCCAAGCTGATCGTTTTAGACATTTAGCCGATATGTTGGCTAATCCTATTCGTGAGCTCGATGAAACTGTAACTGATGAATTGGTTTATATCATTTCACGTTTAGCTAAAGTAATTATTAAGCGTGAGCTTAAGGGCGATGTAGATTTCTTAAAGAGCAGCATTGAAAGGTGTTATAGCTTATTACCAGAGGCTAAGCAGGGAGCAGAAATTATGCTCAATGAAAATGATTATGCCTTAATGGTAGCTGCTATTGGTAATGACTACATGCGTTCTCAAGGATGGGATTTAAAGCCATCAGATCAGGTACAAGAGGGCGATGTTGTAGTTAATACCAAGGTAAGTTCTGCTCAATGGCGTGTTGACGACCGTATTGATACATTAATTGGTGAATTTTTAACTGGTTCTGCTGATGTTGTATCCTCTGCTCGCAAGGAAGTAATTGATGGTGCTCCTGACTATGATGAGGTGCCAAAAAAGCCACTAATTCCACCTCGTGACTTGGTAGACATGTCAGATCGTATTGTCCAAAATTTGGAGCAAATGGCCCCTAAACCACAGTTTGCTAATGAGGCTGAGCGTAATTTAGCTGCTGCTTTAGGACAAGATATCCCACAAGACGATCACAGCGATATCGATCCTGATGCTATGGAAATTGAAAGTGCCGCTCATAGAGATGAGGTTGACGCTCAAGTTAGCGCCCATACTATGGCCGCTGCACCTCAAAATGAAGTTGCTCAGGCTAATGGTTCTATTTTATCTGCTCAAGCTGACGCAGAGGCAGCTGCTCAATTAGGTCAAGCTTTAGCACCAAACCAGCAAGTGGTTGATGGAGTAGCTGTAGATACCATTCCTCCAGGACAGATGAAGCAATAGCTTAGTTTATTAACCGCTCCATTTTTTAACTTTGAGATTTTTGATTGCCCATGAATAATCTTTTATCACGCCTCAAGGCTATACAATTGCCTGAAACTGAGGTAGCTCCTCAAGTAGTAGGAAAGCTTACTCGTGTAGTAGGCCTCACTTTAGAGGCTGTAGGTCTTAAGGTTGCTGTTGGCGATCGTTGTCGTATTGAATTGCCTAGTGGTGATATGGAGGCAGAGGTAGTAGGTTTCTCAGGAGAGACTATTTATCTTATGCCTACAGAAAAAGTTGACGGTGTAACACCAGGAGCGGCTGTTTATCCTATTACCTCCATGAGAGAGTTCCCTTATGGACCTCACTTACTAGGTCGTGTTATCGATGGTATGGGTAATCCTATTGATGGTTTAGGGCCTTTAGCTAAAGGCAATTCAGCTCAATGGGTACCAACACGACTAAACCCAATGGCACGTCGTCCTATTAGACAAAACTTGGATGTTGGTATTAGAGCTATTAATGCCTTACTAACAGTAGGCCAAGGTCAACGTATGGGCTTATTTGCAGGTTCTGGTGTAGGTAAGTCAGTACTGTTAGGTATGATGACTCGTGGTACTACTGCTGACGTGGTAGTGGTAGGACTAGTAGGTGAGCGTGGTCGTGAGGTTAAAGAATTTATTGAAGACATCTTGGGTGATGAAGGTCGTGCTCGCTCTATTGTAGTAGCTGCCCCAGCTGATGCCTCACCACTGATGCGTCTAAAAGGTTGTGAAACCACCTTATGTATTGCTGAGTACTTTAGAGATCAAGGTTATAACGTATTGTTACTTCTTGATTCCTTAACTCGTTATGCTATGGCTCAGCGTGAAATTGCTTTGGCTGTAGGTGAGCCACCAGCTACTAAAGGTTATCCACCATCAGTATTTGCTAAATTACCTGCCTTGGTAGAGCGTGCAGGTAATGGTGCTGAGGGACAAGGTTCTATTACAGCTTTCTTTACTGTGTTAGTAGAAGGTGACGACTTACAAGATCCAATTGCTGACTCGGCTCGTGCTATTTTGGATGGTCACATTGTATTGTCTCGTGAGTTAGCTGACTCTGGTCACTACCCTGCTATTGACGTAGAAAAGTCTATTTCTCGTGTTATGCCAGCGGTAGTAACTGATGAACACATGGTAATGGCAAGAACTATTCGCCAATGCCTAGCTCTTTACAATCAAAACCGTGAGCTTATTTCTATTGGTGCCTACCAAAGAGGCTCGGATGCTCGTATTGACCAGGCCTTAATGATCAAGCCTTACATTGATGAGTTTACTCAACAAGGAATGAAAGAGGTTATTCCTTATTCTGATAGCTTGGATGGTTTACGTAAGTTATCCATGATCTTAATTGATGATGCTAAGAACAAGGTGAACAACATGCAGCAAGGTCGTATGATGCCACCTCCTGCACGTCAAGGTGGACAAGGCCAAGCTCCAGTAGCGGCTCGTATGTCCTTAACACCACGTAATCAGTAATCAGAATTATGCTATAAATTTAGGGCCTGATATCGTATTTAGATATCAGGCCTTAATTTTTGGTGCAAATGTTGCTCTAGCTTACTTAGCTATAGGCAATTTGTCATTTATTTGTAAGTCTTATTTAGCAGGTGATTATTTATGGCCCAAGATAGAGCCTTAAACTTAGTTAGAGACAAGCGTCAATCTGATGAAGAAAAGGCACTTGAAGATTGGATCTATTGTAAGAATCAAGTTGCTAACTATGAGCTTCAGATTAAACAAGTTGAAGATTTTAGACTCAACTATATTGCAGAAATGCAAAATGAGGGCAGAAAAGGTCTTACTGGTACTAAGATCTTGGCTTATCAAGCTTTTATTGAGAAGCTTGATAATATTGCTATTAAGCAGCGCAAAGAGCTTGAGCGCTTAAAGATGTTGACTGAGCAAAAGCGTCAAATCTATCTTAGCAAGCAAAAAGACCGTAAGATTATTGAAACCTTGCTGGAGAAGAAGCAACAAATGCGTCTTAAGCAAGAGCAAAAGAAAGAACAAAAACTTTTGGACGAGTATGTGGTATCAAGCTTTACTCGCCGTCAACAAAGCTCTTTAGGCGAGCTTTAAATCAACAAAGGCACACAAGGTTGTGCCTTTTTTATTGCATGCTTACTAAACCCTCTAAAAACAAGTTAGCTTGTTTGTTAGTTTGTGCCCCACGCCCACCTAAAAATGCATTATTGAAAGAGAATGTAAGTATTAAGGTGTCCTGAGGACATTACTTAGGAGAAAGTAATGAATAGGTATTGTATAGATCTGTTTTCTGGAGCAGGTGGTTTATCTTATGGCTTATCGTGCGCAGGTTTTGAGAGTCTATATGCCTGTGAGATAAACCAAACTTATGCTAATACCTATAAAAAGAATCACGCTTTAGTAAAAGTTGAAACTAATGACATTCGTAAGGTAGATGCCTTAGAGGTAATGACAAGCATTGGCCTTAAACCATTTGATCTTGATTTAATTGCAGGTGGCCCACCATGCCAAGGCTTTTCC
The DNA here is from genome assembly GCF_023050945.1 of Anaerobiospirillum sp. NML120448. Taxonomy (GTDB): domain Bacteria; phylum Pseudomonadota; class Gammaproteobacteria; order Enterobacterales; family Succinivibrionaceae; genus Anaerobiospirillum. Next base: position 10,271 of record NZ_JALKIM010000089.1, read on the forward strand.
ATTAATGCCCCTGTAAGAAGCAATGAAGACCAGCGTAATCACTTGTTCCGTGATTATTTACGTTTTGTAGAGGTTTTTAAACCAAAAGCTGTGCTCATTGAGAATGTTCCTGGTTTAGTTTCTTTTGAGAATGGCGCTACATTGCATGATATTCTTAAGTCTTTGGAGGATTTAGGCTATGGTGCTAATGTGCGCATCTTAGGGGCTGCTTACTATGGTGTTCCTCAAAGCAGATGGAGAACCATTATTCTTGCGCTAAGAGGCAAGGAACTTCCTTCTTATGCTTATCCTATTCCTACCAATAATGCTCCTATTAAACCTAATTTTCGTGTGCATTATGCTGGACAATCATTATTAGAACTCCCACCACAAGAGGTAACAACTTGTTTTACTACTGTAGAGCAAGCTATAGGTGATCTTCCTAAAATTGAGGCAGGTGAAAAGTACCAAGCTGGAGGTCAATATCCTGGTGCAGCGTTAAGCGAATATCAAAGAGCTATGCGCAAAGGCTCTAATGGTATTTGGAATCATGAAGCAGCTGGTATTTCCAATATTAATAAAGAGCGTTTTAGCTTTATTAAACCTGGTGGCAACTGGACTGATATTCCTATAGAGCTTTTGCCTAAAGGTATGCAAAGAGCAAAAAGATCAGATCATACTAAACGATATGGCCGAGTTAAGCCTGATGATCTTGCCTCTACCATTCTTACCAAGTGTGATCCTCATTGGGGAGCATTTATTCACTATTATCAAGATAGAGCTTTTTCTGTTAGGGAAGCAGCTCGAATCCAATCATTTCCCGATACCTATATTTTTACGGGTACCTTATCAGAACAATATGCTCAAGTGGGCAATGCTGTTCCGCCTCTTTTAGCTAAGGCTGTCGGTCTTTCTTTAATGAATGTTTTGGATAGAGAGTTTGTAGATTAGTAAAAGGATTGGCCAACGCCATCAGTAATAAGTAACCATAAGAAGTGGAGGGAGTTGTGCACATGGAAAAACTAATCTGTAGCAAAAGAAAGATGCATGCGATAATACGTTAACTAACAAGAACATTTAGTCTAATCAAATTTTGCTTTTGTAAAAGTAAGGTTGCTTATGAGATATTTAGTGTTATCAGATTTGCATGGTGCTACCGAGGAGCTGGCTAAAGCTTTAACTTATTTTGATAAGTACCAGTGTGATTATTTAGTATTGCTAGGTGATTTGCTCAATCATGGCCCACGTAATCCAGTACCTGGCAGCTACGCACCACCAAAAGTGAGTGAGACGCTCAATCAAATGCATGACAAGGTGATTAGCGTTAGAGGTAATTGCGATAGTGAAGTTGATAGCATGATGTTTAATTTCCCATGCAATGCACCATATCACATTATTTTAGTGCCTAATCCACAAGGCGCTGATGAAACTGGTCGTACCAAGGTACAAAAGCTCTTTTTAACCCATGGCCATTTATATAAGATTGATAATGAAGACCATGATAAGGCTATTGAGTTGCGCAATAAAATTGGCCTTAAGGAAAATGACATTGTCTTAAGCGGTCATACTCATATTGCTGGTGTATTTGTTAAGTCCAATGGCCTGATAAATGTTAACCCTGGTTCACCAATTCTACCTAAGGGTGGCACTAAGGCAGGATTTGCTTTAATTCTAGAAGATAGAATTGAATGCCGTGACTTAGATGACAATTTAGTCGCCAGCCATACTTTTATTTTTAGCTAATTAGCTTTGATAAAAAGTTAAGGCCCTAATTTCTTATAAGAAAATAGGGCCTTAGCTCTTATGGAAAACCAAAACTTAATTTTGACCTCTATCCCCCAATCGACAATCTTCACCCCAAATATAGACACACCGCCGCTCTTTTATCTCAGCCACAATCTGCTAAAAGCTAATAGCTAACAGGCAACTGCTAACCAAAGTTCTACAGATTCAACAAATTGGAATTAGTGCAACTATCTAGTTATCCTTGGCTTGCTTGGCTTCAATGTTAGAAATTTGTTCTTTGGTTTTAGCAATACGATCTTGTAGTAGTGCCTGACAACCAATTAAGAAGGCATTAAATTTCTTTAGCTTAGCACCATCATTGGCTCCCAAAGTATTTAGATAGTTCTCCATATGCTTAGTATCTTGGCAGCGCTCATAAGTTGCAGGTAGGGAGTCATCAAAAAAACTATTATCTAAATAAATACCAGAGTCGTTGTTCTCATTTTGCGCCATAGCTGGATTATGAGTTGATAGTACCAATAAACAAGCGCCCATAAGAGCAGATAAAACTTTACTAGACATAAAACCCCCTAATAAAGGTGAAACTTAAGCTAAACATAGCTTAGCAAGTTTGTTTGTGCTTGCAAATACATTAACTCTGTCGGAGAACATAATTTGCTAAGGTCGTACAGATTTATCCACCTATACGTACAACGTTAACGTAACCTGCAATAACTGTCTGTAATATCTGCAATGAAGAATAGCTAATGGCAGCGCAGCGCAGCATAGTCATAGTTCTCCACACTATATCTACAATATCATGACAGAACACACTTTTTTAGGTAGTTACTACTTGAAAAGAGAATTCGTCGTCCGTACAGGGGGAATTTTTTTGTGGTTAGTAATAATCCTACTCTATGTATTTATGGCTCTTAGACCATTTTTAGTGAGTGATGTTTGTTAGAAAAATGTAAAATCCAAAAAAATATTTTTTCGTTAAAAGCGTGATGTTTACTAGGTTTGTTGTCATTTTGTGAGCTCTGTTATAGAAAAAAGTAAAAAAAATTTTAAAAAAGGTGTTGACCTTAGATTAAAAATCATTAAAATACGTCTCCGCTGTCACGCACTAAAGCGAACAGCTGCAAAAACCAAGCGTTTTGAAGTTCTTTAAAAATTTAGGTACAGACAATCTGTGTGGGTTCTTTAAGTTAAGAACTTTGAGTTTTAAGCCAACATACTGGCAACTAGTTATAGTTGCACTTCAAACGAATCATTAAAGTGAAGAGTTTGATCATGGCTCAGATTG
>NZ_JALKIM010000090.1 GCF_023050945.1 Anaerobiospirillum sp. NML120448
GAACGTGTCTTACAACAGTTAGCTTCAAATCAAGGGGGTATGCCATTTTAAAATCTCCATAGGAACCGCCCTAGAGTATAATAAATTTTTGGGAACTAATTTTGAAAACTATTTTAAGACATAGGGACTCACTTGATAATTTTCTTTGTATTTTGAGAACAATTTAGGCATAGTTTATGCTTTTTTTTTTCGACTAGTTTCTAGACGCACCGTCTTAAAACACCCGCCATGGGCTCTTTCATCGCAATTGAGCTCTATCTTTTTGTTTTGTCTTACACTCCCGCACTAGTAGTGTTTAATAGACTTGGTTTAAATAAGCTTTTAGCGTGCTTATCATTACAAGGTCTTTACTACTCTTACCTCTTAACTACAAGTTACTTTTAATTTAGCGCTTGTATAAAAACATATTAAGGCTCTTAGCCTGATCGCACTTTATTTTGCCCCTATTTTGTACGATGTTTTACATAGACTAATTCTTACATCATATCAAAGCTTATAGCCCAAAATTCTAGTAAAAACCATCATGCTCAGTACTAAGCGTGCTCTTTTGCTATGTCTATAAGTTGCAATTTAGAAGTGCCAAGACAAAACAAGCAATTTAACTTTCATTTTTTCAAATACAAATGAAGCAAACAAATAACGCCATTAAGTTCTTAATGGCCCAATACCGTGCAATCTTCCAGAATGCATACTTCAAAGGTTTAGCCACCGCTGCCGTAGTTACCATGGGCTTAGCCGTTGGTCAAGCTCAGGCTGGTAAAGTAGACCAAATCTTTAATGGAACAACTGCAGTTGCTGATGGAACAATTATTATTAATGGTGTACAGCAGGATGATAGTGGTGAAATTATCAAAAATCAATTCACCAAGATTACTGTAACAGCTGATCCCACTGCAGATTTTTCCAACAAAGTTTTTGAAATCACTTCTGGAGAAACCTCAGCTAATACTATTACTGGTGCTGCTGGCGCAAACTTATCTTTCAAAGGCAAGTCACTTACAGTAAACATTAGTGCTGGTGCTACTCATGGTTTAGCAATTTCATCTGCTGGTACTGACAATACCAAAAATGCTGAAGTAGAGTTTACTGATGGTATTACTGTTACTAAGGGAACTATTTCCCTAGCTGGTTCAGCACAAGGTACAGCAGGCTTAGCTTCTAAGGAGATTACTTTAGCTGGTGCCACAACAGGTGATGCTAATATTACCGTTGGCTCTCTTGGTTTTCTTGGTTATGACTTAGCAAAGAAAGGTGCAGCTGCCACTGAGCCAGCTCCAAATGTGGCTAAGGATGTTGCTAACTACTCTGATATTGAAGTAGGCGCACACGGTAAAATCACTGCGACAGCTTCAACTGACAATACCAATATCCAAGCTGCTAATTTATCCATTAAAAAGGATGGTGAATTAGTCGTTGCAACAGGTGCTAAAGCTACAGATACTGCAACTCTAACATTAGTAACAGGTGAACTTGCTGAAGGTAAAATTACTACTGTAGATAGTGGTGGTTTAACTGTTAAGTTTGCAGACGGTGACTTTGTTAAGAGCGGCGATTCTGTTGAGAAGACTTTAACCTTAACCAAGGGCAAGCTAAACTTAGGTGGTGAGTTAACCCTTTCTGGTGAAGGTAAGTTAGTTATTTCTAATTTAGATGCTCTTACCTTTGAAGGAGATAAGGGTGTCACCCTTTCTGGTGGTGCCTCTTTTGCTCCAGCCAATATTGCACAAGCAAATGCCCTTGCTAAAAAGACTCCTTTATCTGTTGCTAAAGGTGGTATCTTAGACTTTGGCAGCAATAGTCTTGACTTAACCCAAACCGAAAACGTACCAAAATTTGGTACACCTGCTAACAAAGCCAATGGCACTATTGGTCTTGCTGATGGCGGTATTGTAAAAGCCAAAGACATGACCTTAGATGCTGATTTAGGCGTTGATGGTGCAGTTGCTAAGGCTGATACTATTACTCTTAAGAACAAGACTGGTTCTAATGTAACATTTAGCCAGACAACAATTAGCGCTAACTCTGCATTAAACCTTGATTCTTCTGATGTAAAGATCTCCACTGCCTATGGCAAGATCATTCTTGGCGAAGATTCTGCAAAGACCATCGCTGCTTCCGAGGCATACAAGAAAGCCGATGCAGATAAAAAGGCTCTTTTATTAGGCCACGCTGGCTCAATCAACAGCACCAACGGCACTCTAACTGTATCAAATGCAGCCGAGCTTCAAGTCGCAAATGGTACTTGGACTTCCAATGCTAATATTACTTTAGATAAGAACACTGCAGCTGCTAAGTTAACTATTGGTTCTGCAAATGCTAACTCAGCCGCCAAGTTATCATTAGATGGTAAGACTTTAACTTCTAAGTCAGGTACTATTACCATTGGTAACGGCACTACTGCTCCTTTATATGCAGAGTTAGATCTTACTGGTGCAACCATTGATCATACCGACACCTCAGTAACCATTGAAAAGAATGGTGTTTTAAAGTTAACTGGTGAGCAGGCTCAAGAGCTATTAACTGGTTCAAAATCTTCAGCATTTAAGACCTTAATTAAGGGTGGTGCTACTTTAGCTGTTGCTGGCGATTTAGAGCTTGAAAAGGCAGACTTTACTACTCAGACAGGAGCTCAAGCTGATGCAATTAACTTAAGTGGTGATAGTGCAACTAATAAAGCAACCTTAAAAGTAGACGGCTCTTTAACAATTAAAGATGCTAATGACTTTAATGTAGGAGCAAACAACAAGTTAGTTGCTCAAGGTTTAGTGTTAAATAGCGGCGATTCTGTAACTCCAGAGAATGTAAGCTTAGGTGCTGGTGAGTATGTATTAAATACTCTTACCTCTGACTTCCAAAAGAATGGTAAAGCTCTTGATGCAACACTTGGCGCAAGTGCCAATGTTAAGTTTGGAACTATTAGCCCTAAGAAAGCAGCTGATGGTTCATCCTACTCTGTACAAGACCTTGAGGAAGGTTCTACTAACTTAAACTTAGTATTATCTGGTGCTACAGACACCACTAAGGTTGAAGTTCTTTCTAAGAATTGGACTGGTAAGAATGTAACCTTAACCTCTGGTGACTTTGCTATTGGTGATGGCACTTCCAAGGATATTGATGGCAACATTCTTGGCTCCAAAGCAAAATTTGATAACTTAGTTGTTACTAAAGCTGACGGCAAGTTCACTGTTCATGAGAATAGCTCCGCTACCATCAAGAGCTTAGACTTACAAGCTGGTAGTGATTCTAACTTTACTGTAAAGGGTAAGTTAACTGTCAACGGCTTACAGTCAGAAGAAACCGATCCTGCTAAGATTACATCTTTAGGCTTAAGCACTGCAGCTGGTTCTGTTATCAAGGTTGATGGCGCTAATGCAGAATTAACCTTAGGTGAGACTGTTCTCAGCCCAATTAAGTTCAATGCAAATACTGGTGCTGTAGAGTACGATACCACTAAGATCAAGGATGATCCTTTTGCTGGCAAGATTGATCTCAATAACTTTGCAACCTTATCCTTAAAGTTTGCTGATAAGACCAAGTTCAACACTAAGGAATTAGAAGGCTTACGTAAAGAGTTCTTTGGTTCAGGTGATACTTTAGATGACGGATTTATCTACTTAGGTGAAGGCTCTACCTTAGTTGATGCAAACGGCAACTCTTTAGTTACCGATGGCAAGATCTCTCAGGATGCTTTAGCTTCTATTGGCGATATTAAGGACATTAAGGATGACACCTTATCTAATGCCACTGTAGACGTAACTGATGTTTCTAAGCCTGTTGTAAACAACGTTGGTAATATCCAAACTTCTGGTAACGCTGCAAATGCAACTGAAGTTACAGTTGGCTATGGTTCCTTAAACAATGCAGCTTTAGGTGCTAATAAGGATCAATATGCTGTAAATGCTAGCGGCACTTCCTTAAACTTAAAGGTTGAAGACGGTGTTAATTTTGGTCTAAACGGTGGTGGTGTTGCAGGTGAGATTGCTATTGGTAATAATGCCGTTGTATACACCAACAGCGCTGATCCTAAGAAGAACGTAATTGCTAAGGTTTCTGGTGGCGATAACACTGAGTTCCAAGTTCAATCTGGTACTACTGAGGTTAAGGACATTGTTAAGGTAGGTGTTCTTAACACTGAGGCTAACACCAATTTAGTAATTGGCAAGACTTTAACTGTAAGCAATGCAACCTCTGACAGCGAAATTAAGGGCAACTTAGAGGTAGCTGATTTAGCAACCTTTAAGGGCAATGTATCTTTAGATGGTCAAAACAATGTATTTAAGAATGGATTGACCGCTGAGAAGACCCTTGATGTAAACGGCAATGTTACTGTTCTTGAAGGCACTGGTAAGGCTACTCTTAAGGATAATGTAGGCATCTACAATGGCGCTACTTTCCAAGCTAAGGAAATTGTGCTTACTAATAGTGGCAAGAGCTTAACTGTTGGTGAAGAGAAGTACCAACTTGCAAATGGTGAGTGGAACAATGGTTCTACTGGCTATTTAGAGGCTGGTAAGATCTCTCAAAACGGTGCTGCTATCGTTATTGATCCTGAGTACAACGAGAAGACTTCTATTGGCGCAATTGGTGCCTTATCTGGCACTGGTTACAGCTCCACCTCTGTTCTTGGCAAGGCAGGCTATGCAACTGGCAACTTAATTGTTGGTAAGAATGCTGCTTTAGGCTTAGGTCAAACTGAACAAGATAAGGCTGTTTCTTTAGCTTTCATGCAAGAATTCTTAAAGAACTTCCAAAACGATCAAGGTCAGTTAGTTGAAGATGAGATTGGCTCTATTGCTTTCTTAGGTTCTAAGCTCACTTTAGCAAATGGCAAGCACTTAGTTGTTGATGCTCACAATTCTATTGAAGCTATCAATAAGAATCTTGCTGGTACTACTGATGGTTACAAGTACAACGGCCAAACTGCTGACTTAGTATTAGGCACTAATACTGCCTTAGCAGTTAGCGACAATATTTTATCTGAAGGCAGTGCAATCCACTTTGACAAGGCTAATGCCTCTATTTATGCTCCAAAGGCTGATGGTCAGAAGTCAGGTAAGATTGTATTAGTCGGCGATAAGTTCTTAAGCGGTACTAACATTACCCTCTTCCAAGACAAAGATAATGATGGTGTTGATGTTCTTGGTAAGAAAGGCGAGAACGACATTCGTGTAGAGACCTTAAACGGCTTAATGTACTTTACCTTAGAAGCTGGTCAGAAAACTACTGCTAAGCAATTAGCTCTTGATTCATCGAAGGTAGAAGGTGCTTTCTTAGGCGCTTCTGAGCCTATGCGTGACTTCTTATTTGGCTATACCACTAAGCACACCAATTGGGATGAAGTTATTGCTGCTAAGGATCCTAAGGCTCCAGAGTACTTAGTTGACTACAAGGCTGCTGAGACTGAGGCCAAGTGGGATGCGCAAGCTAATGCAATTACCGTTGTAGATACCCAGTCCAAGCTTACAGCTAATGACTACGTAGCAATCAAGGAAACTGTTGACGGTCAGCAGACTACAGTTGTTTACCGCAAGGCTAACAACAAGTTCTTAGATCGTGTTACCCAGCAGACAAATGGTGCTGCCGCTGATCAAGCTGCTCGTATGGGTGATTTTGGTGGCGCTGCTGAGAGTGCTTTAGTTGCTACCTCTACCACTTACGATGCTGTTGCAGGTCGCTTCGGTATGGGTCAACAGGCTGGTACTATGACTATTGCTAACAATGGTCAGGGTTCTGGCTTATGGGTAACCCCAGTTTACAAGAGCCACGAGTCTGACGGCTTCGACGCTGATGGCTTAGGCTATGGTTCTGACATTACATTATACGGCGTAGCCTTAGGTGGTGATGTAACCTTAGCTAACGGCGTACGTGTTGGTGCTATGTTCAACGTAGGTTCTGGTGATGCTGATGGTCAGGGTGCTGCCTCTGTAGTATCCAATGACTTTGACTACTTCGGTGGTTCTATCTACGCAGGCTATGCTATCGACAACCTCTCAATCGTTGGTGACATTTCTTACACCACTATCGATTCTGATGTTGAGGCTAACACTGCTGCTGGCAAGACCTCTACCTCCTTTGATACCACTACCTTAAGCGTTGGTGTAACTGGTCAGTACGCCTTAAAGGTTGCTGAGATGGACGTAACTCCACATGCTGGCATGCGCTTTACTCGCATCGACATGGATGACTACTCCATTGACTCTGCCGAGTTCGGTGAGGTTGGTCAATACAATGCAAGCTCTGCTAATGTATTCTCCATTCCTGTTGGTGTAACCATCTCCAAGGAGTATGTAACCGATACTTGGACTGTTAAGCCAAGCTTTGACTTGACCTTAACTGGCAACTTCGGTGACGACACTGTTGATGGTACTGTATCCTGGACTGGCGTAAGCAACTACGATGTATCCACCAAGGCCGAGTTTGTTGACAACTTCACCTATGGTGCAGCTGTTGGCATCGCTGCTAAGACTGGCAACTTTGGTTTAGGCTTAGGCCTCAACTACACTGGCTCCTCTAACACTGATGAGTTTGGTGTAAACGCCAATGCACGTTACATGTTCTAAGCTTAAATAGAGCATTTAACGAAAAACTACTTAAATTGAGGCTTGAGACTTAGCAGAAAGGCAAGCTCTGTTAGGTTGAGAGCCTCTTTTTATGTAGTCCAAAATACAAAAGGCAGGAAGCTTATTAAAATAAGCGTCCTGCCTTTTTGGCTTTTAACATTGGGCTTTTAAAGTTTAAAACGCCCGCCTATGCTGCAGAAATAAGATAAATAAGCCATTACAGCTATTAGGATAATGTTCTTAAAATACATATTGATTAACATCAATTAACCTATTCTTTGTGATACGTCAAATCACATACAATATCGCAAGACTCCCTATTTCTCTGATTGGTCTTATTAAAGCTGTTAAATTCACTGAACGAAGTGCTATTACTTTATGCAACGCATTCGATAATTGTATACATTGTTGAAATCAACAATTTTTTATTAAGTGCTGCAAATATAGGCACAATTTATGCTTTTTTTTTTCGACTAATTTTTAGACATACCGCTTAAAAACACCATTCTAGAGCCATTTCCACATAATTGCGCTCTACATATTTGTTTTGTCTTACATCCCGCACTAGTAGTGCCTCTTAGTTAGTTGGTGCAAACCAACATTAGAGATGTTTGACACTTTTAAATTAGATTTAGCGTGCTAGTTTAAGAGCTGTCTTTACTACTTTTACCTCTTAGCTACAAGACAATCCACGATTGCTTGTACAAAAACCAACTAAGGCTTTTAGCCTAATTGCACTTTAGCTTTTGAGTGTATGTGTAAGGAATTACTTAGTCTTACTACCAATTCCACATTATACCTAATACTTGAACGTCATTTTTATCAGTAAATTTAAACGCCTGCTCAGTACAAAGCGAGGCTTTACTGTGACCTCAACTAGACAAAGCTAAAGCTGCCAAGACAAAACATCCCACACATTTTTCATTTCATATTACAAATGAAGCAAACAAATAACGCCATTAAGTTCTTAATGGCTCAATACCGTGCAATCTTTAAGAATGCATATTTCAAGGGCTTAGCCGCAGCTGCCGTCGTAACCATGGGCTTAGCTGCTGGTCAGGCTCAGGCTGCTAACCCAACCGATCTTACAGGCTTTGCAGGTACTGATAAGATTACAATGCAGAGTGGATCTACTAATGTTGCTATTTCAGGATCTGGTAGTTTAGGTTGGAATGCTCCTGTTGAAGTTATCTCTGTTTCAGGTACAACCAATCACTCCATCACCATTGATACAGATGCTTTAACCCTATCTGGTACTGGCTCTCTCACCGTTAAAACTGGCGAGGAAGCAAAGGGCTTAGAAATCAAAGCAGGCAATGATAAGGCTATTACTGTTGATATTGGCTCTGTTGATGTACAAAGCGGTTTACTTCAATTAGTTAATGGCGCTAGTGGTTCAGGCACTGTTTCCTTATCTGCTGACACAATCAAAGTTGGTGATGGTAAGAATGCAACCACTAATGCCGTTATCAAGATTGGTGATACAACCAAATCTGGCGATGCTGCTACTTTAGGTAGTGGTTCTGATAATATCGTTCTACAAAAAGGCGGTAAGATCGAATTTGCAGGCTCTGGCGCAAGCTTAGCCATCTTAGCAGGTAATCTTCAAGCTACTGGTGGTGAATTAGACTTCACCTCTGGCTCTGGTAAGATCACCTCATATGGTACTGCTAGCGATGTAACAATTTCTGTAGGAACAGAGAAAACTGCTTTAGTTGAGCTTGCCGATAAACCTGATACCCCTGCAGATGAAGGCACACTTAACATTAAGAGCGGCCTTATCAAGTTAGTAGGTAGCTCTACTGCTAAAAGTGGCTCTGTATTACAAGTAGAGAAGGGCTCTGTAGTTTTAGGTGATAGCGTAATTTTAACAGCCACCGATGACGCAACTGGAGCTGGCACTTTATTAGTTGGCTCTGGTGCTTCTGCTGAGCTTACCCTTTCTAAGACTACCTTAGATAATTTCTTAAAGGGCACTGCAACAGCTCCTTCTGGCACAAGTTTAACCGCTGCCTCTGGCTCTTTACACATTGGCGCATCAGGTACTGTAGTTGTTAATGGTGATGCCAATCTTTCTGCTTTTACTTTCTCTGGTGATGCAGCAGCTGGCGTTATTGCTGTAGCTTCAGGTGCAAAGTTTGGTGCAGATAATCTTACAGTTGATGCTACTGTTGCAAACGCAACTGGCTTAACTGCTATTGCAAAGAACAACCTCACTTTAGGCACTAGTTCAGATAAAACTGTAAAAGCAGGTATTGCTCTAGAGTCTAAGAACTTAACCTTAGTTTCTAATGCCAACAACTTTGTATTACAAGACAAAGTTACCTTAAAGAGCATGACTAAGACCACTCAAGAAGATCAAACTGTTAATGTAGCAGCTGAAGGCAAAATTAATGGCAATGCTATTAATGTAAGTGGCGGTTCACTTACTATTGCAGCTGGTGAGTATACTTTTGGTGAGGATATTACCTTAACCTCTGGCGCTTTAACTGTTTCAGCTAATGAGAATGCAGATAGCCAAGGTACCAACAAAGTTGCATCAAGCTTAAAGCTTACTAATGGTAATATTGCTATTGAAAGAGCAACTGGCAATAACATTACCGTTTCTGGCGCTAATGCAACCTTAGATATTTCTGAGGCTGGTTCTCTCACTGCGAAAGATGCTAAAACCTCTGGTGATGTAGCAATCATTGCTGACGCTGGTACTTTAGTACTTCGTGGCGAGCAAGCTACTTCTTTCATTAAGAAAGATACCAAGGCTTCCTCTATTGCTATTAAGAATGGTGGTAAAGTTCAAGTAACTGACAGCCTTGAGCTTGCTTTTGGTACTCTTAAGTCAGGTGCTACCTCAACAAACTCTACCGATGCTGCATTAGTTTTTGATAGCGGTTCAAGCGGTACTTTAGAAGTTGCAGACACTTTAACTATCAACAACTTTGATAGTGCTGCTTTAGCTATTGGCCAAAGCGGCTCTATTCAAGCAGGTACTTTAGCACTTGTTCAGTCTGGTGGTTCTACTGCAAAAGAGCTTAAGTTAGGTGCTGGTAACTTTACTGTATTAAATAGCTTACAAGCTGAGAAGACCATTCAAACATCTGATGCTAATTCTAATCTTTTATTAGGAAAAGTTATTGATGTTGATGGTACTGACTACTCTCAAGCATTAACTGAAAGTGGTGATATCTCATCAGCTTTAGATATTTCAAGCGGCTCTGCTCAGGTGGATGCAGGCAACTGGACAGCTAAGAAGACTTTATCTGTAGGCACCAATGGCACATTGACTATTGGTCTTGAGAATAAGTTTGATGCTAAGAATGAGGCTATTACTGCTAGCTTATCTGTAACTGACCTATTCAAGGCAGAAAAGGGTGTTAGCGTAAACTCAACTGGTACCTTAACCACCAACAATATCGAGGCTGCCTCTGGTTCTATCACTTTAAGTGGTGGTGCCATGACTATTAACGGTAAGTTTAGTGATGCTGGCACCCCTGATGTTACTACCGATGATAAGCTTGGTGTTAAGTTAGCCTCAGGCTCTATCGTTCTTAATAAGGACTCTAATTTAACCATCCAAGGCGATGCCATGACTGGCTTCGTTGTTGACCAAGATGGCAAGGTAACCTTTGCTACCTCTCTAGAAATTACTGAGGGTGCCATTGATTCAAATGCTGGCTCTAATATTGACTTAGTATTTGGTCAAGCTGGCTCCATTTCAAAGGATGGCTTAGATGCTATTAGCAATAAGCTATTTGGCAACACTGTATCTCCAGAGGGTACAGTAACCTTAAAGGGTGATATTACTATTGCTGGTTTAACTCCTGATGAGAATAATGAAATTTCTTGGAAGGATACCGCTAAGGACTATGCCGACTACCTCCCTACCTATATTGACCCTAAGCTTCAAGAGGCTAAGCTCACAGGTGTTACCTCCGATGCTATTACAGGTCACTTTGGTTCTGTAGTTACTCAGGATATTACCACTGCTGGTAGCGATGTAACCTTTAAGAAGAATGGTGGCTTATACAATGCTACCACTATTGAGGGTGATACCACTGGCAACAAGTACTTTGCTCTTGGTAAAGACAATGTAGTTCTTGGTATTAAGGTAGATTCTGGCTCTAACTTCACCTTAGCAAACGGTGGTATTGCTGATCACTTAACTTTAGCCTCTGGCTCTAATGCTACTATCGACAGCAAGGCTGGCGAAACCAAATTCTTAAAGGACTTATCAGGCCAAAATAATTCCTCTGTAGAACTTAAGAGTGGTTTAACCACTGTTGAGGGTAAGGTAGCAACTGGCTTCTTAGATTCCAAGGCTGGCTCTAAGTTAGTTGTAGCTAAGGATTTAACCTTAACAGGCAATGCCCAAGGTCAAGTTAACCAGATTGAAGGTGATGTTTCTGTAGCAGGTAAGACCACTTTATCAGGTGATACCACCTTTGCTGGCAACAATACCTTTACTGGTGCCTTTAAGGCCAGTCAAGCTGTTGAGTTTGGCAAAGGTGTAACTCAATTTGCTGGCAATGCAGATTTCGGTAATGAGCTTGATATCGTTGATGGTGCTCAAGTTACTGTCGATGGTATCTTAAAGTTAACCGCCCAAACAGCAGATATCGTTGTTGGTGAGTACAGCCAGACTAATGAGGCTAACTCTTCAGGCTTCTTAGCTGCTAAGTACGCAAACTTAAATGGTGGCCGCTTAGTATTAGACCCTGCTTATGGTCTCAAGTCCTCTGTAGCAGAAATTGGTGCCTTTACTGAGAAGTCCACTCCATTAGCTGATGATATCAGCTTAATCAATGGCGATGTTTTAGTAGGTCAAAACTCTGCCTTATTAGTAGGCTCTGATTTAGCTTCTGCTCGCTCTTACTTAGCAAGCTTACAAGACCAAAATGGTTCTTTAAGCGATGCTGAGGGTAAGATTGGTTCTGTTCTTTACATCAATGCTCAACAAAGCGTAAAGAATGATAAGCAAATTATTGTTGATTCAACCGCCAACTTAGACACTGCCTTTGATAAGAGTGGCGACTTAGTTGCTAAGTACACCGAGAACAAGGCATTTAATGGTGTAGCAGCCTCTCAAAAGGCTGACTTATACTTAGGTGGCAATGCTGCTTTAGTATTAGGCGACGGTGCTAATAAGGCTGACGGTGCTATCAAGTTTGCTTCTGCCGATGCTGCTGTTTATGCCGAGAAGGGTGCCAAGATTGTTCTTGATGGTTCTTCTTTCTTAAACGGCTCTCGTGAAGTCACTGTATTTACTGATGCTGGTACAACTAATACAGGCGTTAAGATCTTAGGTGATGAGACCAATAGCATCCGTGTTGAGACTGTAAACGGCTTAATGCAGTTCTACCTCAAGGCTGGCGAGGAAGCTTCTAAGGGTACCTTAACTCTTGATACCACTAAGGTTGATAGTGCCTTTACCGCTGCTTCTGCCCCAATGCGTGACTTCTTATTAGGCTACACCACTCTTACCAAGAACTGGGAAGAGATGTATCCACGTGATGGCGCTCAAGTAGCCCCAGGTGTAACTGAAGAGGTCTTATTAGGTGTTGCAGGCCCTGCACAGACTAATTTCAAGATCGATCCAGCCACTGGCAAGATTACTGGCTTTAGCGCTACCGCTAGCGAGAGCTTAAAGAAGGAAGACTTCAACAACTACGTAGCTGTTGCAACTGGTAATAAGGATCAAGCTGGTAACCCTACCTATGACATCTACAAGAAGGCATACAATGACTTCTTAGAGAAGGTTGTACGTAATACCAATGGTGCTGCTGCTGATCAAGCCGCACGTATGGGTGATTTTGGTGGTGCCGCTGAGACTGCTTTAGTAGCTACCTCTACCACTTATGACGCTGTTGCAGGTCGCTTCGGTATGGGCCAGCAGGCTGGTACTATGACTATTGCTAACAATGGTCAGGGTTCTGGCTTATGGGTAACCCCAGTTTACAAGAGCCATGAGTCTGACGGCTTCGATGCTGACGGCTTAGGCTATGGTTCTGACATTACCTTATACGGTGTAGCCTTAGGTGGTGATGTAACCTTAGCTAACGGTGTACGTGTTGGTGCAATGTTCAACGTAGGTTCTGGTGATGCTGATGGTCAGGGTGCTGCCTCTGTAGTATCTAATGACTTTGACTACTTTGGTGGTTCTATCTACGCAGGCTATGCTATCGACAACTTCTCAATCGTTGGTGATGTTTCTTACACCACTATCGATTCTGATGTTGAGGCTAACACTGCTGCTGGCAAGACCTCTACCTCCTTTGATACCACTGCCTTAAGCGTTGGTGTAACTGGTCAGTACTCCTTAAAGGTTGCTGAGATGGACGTAACTCCACACGCTGGTATGCGCTTCACTCGCATCGATATGGATGACTACTCCATTGACTCTGCCGAGTTTGGTGAGGTTGGTCAATACAATGCAAGCTCTGCTAACGTATTCTCCATCCCTGTTGGTGTAACCATCTCCAAGGAGTATGTAACCGACACTTGGACTGTTAAGCCAAGCTTTGACTTGACCTTAACTGGCAACTTCGGTGACGACACTGTTGATGGTACTGTATCCTGGACTGGCGTAAGCAACTACGACGTATCTACCAAGGCTGAGTTTGTTGACAACTTCACCTATGGTGCAGCTGTTGGCATCGCTGCTAAGACTGGCAACTTTGGTTTAGGCTTAGGCCTCAACTACACTGGCTCCTCTAACACTGATG
>NZ_JALKIM010000091.1 GCF_023050945.1 Anaerobiospirillum sp. NML120448
ACTGTTAGTATCTTTTCAGATCTAAGTTAAAGATCTACCATCTAACGTTATCATTTAACCAAAATGGCAGGATCCCTTATTTATCGTGTTTGTTAATTGCGAGCCTGGGCACTTTCATAATAAAGACATTGGTATTGACTTAGTAGCTACCAACTTATGCTTAGACAATGAGCCTCAAACCTACACTGCCATTCAATGTAAGTTTTATGCTAAGGATGCTAAGGTTCCTAAAAAGGAAATCGACTCCTTTCTGGCTGCTTCTGATACCCCATTCTTTACTGGTCGCATGATGGTTGCTACCAATAGCGATTGGTCGCGCAATGCTAAACCTACATTAGCTAGCAAGACTGTGCCTTGTATTTTGATTGATAGAGAACAACTTGCTAAATCCAACATTGATTGGTCGAAATATAGTAAATATGGCTCAGTTGTAGTAACTAAGCGCAACTTAAGACCATATCAAAAAGAGGCTTTACAAAACGTCATCTCAGGCTTTAAAACTCATGATAGAGGCAAGCTTATTATGGCTTGCGGTACAGGTAAGACCTATACCTCATTAAAGATTGCCGAAGCTCAAACTGAGAATAATGGTTTCGTTCTATTCTTAGTGCCATCCTTAGCTCTCTTAAGCCAGACTTTATCTGATTGGAAACAACAAAGTGAATTTCCAATTAGAGCTTTTGCTGTGTGCTCTGATACAACTGTGGGCAAAAAGACTAAGAGTGGCTCAATTGATAATCTGTTAACTCTTAATGAGCTTAACTACCCTGCTACTACCAATGAGCAAGATTTAGCAAAGCATGTACAAAATGCCTTTAAGAATAAAGAGCAACAACAAGAACAAGGCATGGTTGTAATTTTCTCAACCTATCAGTCCATTGAAGTTATTGCTCTTGCTCAAAACAATTTAGGCATGCGTCCTTTTGACTTGGTAATTTGCGATGAGGCCCACCGCACCGCAGGTGGCTATCTTATCAATCCAGATATTACTAAAAAGGAAATCCTTGCTCAAAGCGGCCTCCTAAAGGACACCGACCTTAGTGCCATCAATGCCGAGCAAACCCAAGCCCCAACCCAAGCAACTACAGAGGCTGAGCAGGAGCCAAAAGCTAAAACCAAGTCACGTAAGTCAAAGCTAGACTTTATTGACGATGAGGAAGCTGTCTTTACTCGTGTCCATAATGACCAGTACATACACGCTAAAAAGCGCTTGTATATGACTGCTACCCCAAAGATCTATGGTGAAGCTGCTAAAGAGCAAAAAGATAATAATGAAGTAGTTCTTTACTCTATGGATGATAATGATGTCTTTGGCCCAGTATTCCATAGTTTAAACTTTGATGAGGCCGTTCAATTAGGCTGTCTTGTAGACTATAAAGTTCTTATTCTGGCCTCAGACTCTCGCTTTGTTCGAGATGATAGTACTCTCATTGAGCAAATTAATGATGATCAAGCTGCTCGTATTATTGGTAGCTGGAAGGCTCTTAACAAGTATGGTACCTCGGAAGACTTACAAGATGATGCCCAACCAATGAAAAGAGCAGTAGGCTTTGCTCAAGTTATTAATAGAGATGCTAAGAACATTAAAATTGCCTCAAAGCTTTTTACAGAAGAGTTTGATAATGTTGTCAATATTTATCGCAACCAAGTTTTAGAGCTTGCCAATAAAGAGCGTGATGCTTTTGAGGAGCAAGAGTACGAATATGTTGCTAATCACCAACTAACCTGTGATTGTAAGCATATTGATGGCTCTATGAATGCGAATGAAAAAGGAGCCCTTCTCCAATGGCTTCGTGAAGAGCCAGAACAAGATCACTGCAAAATTCTATTTAACGTTCGCTGCTTAAGCGAAGGCGTTGATGTACCTGCGCTTGATGCTGTTATTTTCTTATCGCCACGTAAGTCTCAAGTTGAGGTAGTGCAGACTGTGGGCCGTGTTATGCGACGTGCTCCAGGCAAGAAGCGTGGCTATGTTATTTTGCCAGTGGTGGTGGACAATTTAGAGAATATTGATAATGCCTTAAGCCGCTCTGATAAGTTTGCTTGTATTTGGCAAGTTCTCAAGGCCTTAAAAGCCATTAACCCTAATGATGTCATAGTCGACGGTGCCTTAGAAAAACTAAGCGATCGTATCGAAGTAGTGTGCGTTAACCATAATGCTATTGAGCGCAAAGCTCAGGCCAATACTCCTCACCAACCTGGTGGTGGTGGCTGTATTGATCCTGTTGATCCAATTCCTCAGCAAACTACTCTTATTGGTGAGGACTTTGTATTTAAGGTAGAAAATACCATCAAGTCAGCCATTATTAAGAAGCTTGGTAATCGCCGTGAGTGGGAAGAATGGGCCGAGGATGTAGCTGAAATCTGTAAGAATCAGGTAGCCTTTATCAAAGACAAGCTCAATAACACCGAAAACAAAGAGCTGCGCTATGCCTTTAATGACTTTAAGGATCAGTTATCTTGCTCAATCAATGGTCATAAGTCTAACCAAGATGCTAGCCAAAATGTTAACGAAGCTCTCTTTGGTAGTAATTCCCTTAGCGATGACGAAGTAATTGAGATGCTCTCACAGCATATCGTAATTAAGCCAGTGCTTGATGCTCTCTTTAAGGGCTATGCCTTTACTCAGAACAACCCAATTGCTAAAGCACTTACTGATATGCTCGAGAAATTTGACGACAATGGGTTGCATAAAGCTAACAAGGAACTGGAGTACTTCTACAGATCGGTTGGCATTCGTATGCAAAATGTAAAGACCATTGCCGAGCGTCAATCCGTAATTGTCGACTTATTCGACCGTTTCTTTAAAGTAGCTTTCCCTAAACAACAGGAAAAGCTGGGAATTGTCTATACCCCACTAGAAGTAGTGGACTTTATTAACCACTCCGTAAATGACATCTTAAAGCAAGAGTTTGGTCAGACCTTTGCCGACCCAGGCGTACATGTCCTTGATCCATTTACTGGTACAGGTACCTTTATTACCCGACTAATGCAGTCTGAGGATTTAATCCCTCGTGATGCGCTGCCATATAAGTACTTTAATGAGCTTCATGCCTTTGAGCTTATGCCTCTTGCCTACTATGTAGCCTCAATCAATATGGAGTCAGTCTACCAAGAGTTTTTCCCAAAGGCCCCATACGCTCCAAACAACATCACAGTCCTAACCGACACCTTTGCCCTGCACGACGAGGAAATAGCCCCAATCTTTAAGGACTCCATTGGCAAAAACACCTCCCGCCGCAAGCAAGTCGACAGCCTCGACCTCCGTGTCATTATTGGTAATCCTCCTTACTCTGTGGGACAAGAAAGTGCCAACGATGACAACCAAAATGATCGTTACTTAGGTGATAACGGTGTAGATACACGTGTTCAGGATACATATGTCAAAGAGGCAAAAGGACTGAACCTAAAAGGAAAACTTTATGATAGCTATATCAAAGCTTTTAGATGGGCCTCTGATAAGTTAGGCGATAAAGGCGTTATTGCATTTGTTACTAATGCAGGTTGGCTTGATAGTGCATCTGCTAACGGCATGCGTAAATGTATGTCAGAAGAGTTTAGTTCTATTTACATTTACCACTTGAAAGGAAACCAAAGAACAACAGGAGATAAATCTCGTCGTCAAGGTGGAAAGGTCTTTGGTTCTGGAAGCCGTGCTCCTATTGCCATTACTATTTTGGTTAAAAACCCTAATGCCAGTGAGCAAGGTAAGATTTACTTTGGTTGTGTTGATGACTACATGAGCAGGGAAGAAAAGCTTGGTCAGCTTGCTCTGCTAGGAACTATTAAAAATGCTCAATTATCTGAAATTGTTCCTGATGAGCACAATGATTGGCTCAATCAACGACGCTCAGATTTTGGTAAATTTATCACTGTTGATGGTAAAAAGAGTGATGGCTTAGCTTTATTTAATAATATTAGTTTAGGTGTTGCTACTAATAGAGACGTTTGGGACTACAATTCCAGTCTTATAAGATTACACTCAAGTTTTTCTAATTGTATTGCTTTTTACAATGAACAAATAAAGTTAAAGAGCAATTTATCTTCTGATTATAAAAAAGATAATAACTTATCAAAAATTAAGTGGACTGATGCTCTTAATAAGAAATTTGATAAGCTTGTTGAAAGCCCAAACTTTGATGATAACTGTATCAGAACATCTTTATATCGCCCTTTCTTTAAACAGAATTTATACTTTAATAACTTCTGGATAGAACGACCTGCACTAATGCCAAAGCTCTTCCCTTATAGTGGTGCTGAAAACATTACAATCACTATTTCTGGTGTTGGTCGTTTAGACTCGTCATGCTTTATCGCAAACTGTATAACTGATATCAATCTTTTAGATTCAGGTACACAATGTCTCCCACGCTACATTTATACCGAAGCTCCTAAGGGTGGGGTGATTGGAGAGTTTAAGTCTGTTCAGCCTGACGAACATGGCTATGTGCGCAGCGATGGCATTAATGAAGAGGCGGTTAAGCACTTTAAGGATGCTTATCCTGATCATGCTGATAAAGTCGATGTGGATGCTATTTTCTACTATATTTATGGCATACTCCATAGCTCTGAGTATCGTAGTACTTATGCTAACAACCTACAAAAGGAGCTGGCTCGTATTCCTCGTGTAGCTACTTATGAGGAATTTGCTGCTTTTGAACAGGCTGGTCGTGCTTTAGCTGATCTGCATATTAATTATGAAACGGTAAAGCCATATGATGGTTGCACCATAGAGATGGCTGATGCTCCTTCTTATAAGCTAGAAAAGCTTGCCTATGGAAAGATTGCTGGGCAAAAGGGTGATGCTGCTAAAGATCGCTCAACCATTATCTACAACAATACCATTACCATTAAGAACATTCCTCTTGAAGCTCAAGAGTATATTATCAACAATAGGTCTGGCCTAGACTGGCTTATTAATAAGTGTAAAGTGTCTACTGATAAGGACAGCGGCATTGTTAATGACTTTAATGACTACGCTAAAGAAATGGGAGATGAGAAGTATATCTTTAACCTTATTTTAAGAGTTATTACTGTTTCTCTTGAAACTATGAAGATAGTTAAGTCCTTACCAAAGCTTAATATCCACCCATTGGATAAGTAAGTCCAACAGTAGCTTTAGTCTATTAATTCATTAATATGAAAAGCTCTTAGGCAGTAATGCTTAGGAGCTTTTCTTTTATTTGCGTGTTGCCTATTTGGGGAGCGGGCGAGCAATAGAGTCAAGGTTAGCTTGTTACTTATGGCTATGGCATCTTGGCTCTATTGGTTGTGGGTAATGGGTGAGATGGGTATGACTATTACTTTGGGGGCATTATGGCAAAGGCTTGATAAAGGGTGCTCTTTGAACTAATAAAGGCTTGAACTCTTAGTAGTTTATTACTATGACCATCATCGATGGAGCCACGCTTTTTGGCGTTAGAGTTGATATATCGTTTGGCCTTAACGATAGAGATGTTGTAATACTAATAGAGCTCTTTGATAAACTCGGTTGCTGAGTTTAGTGTAATCATTGCCATGCTTTGTAAAGCAAGTTTAGCGTTGTGCTAGTGTAGGGAGCGGGCGCACAATAGAGTCAAGGTTAGCTATCTACTTGTGGCTATGACATCTTGGCTCTATTGGTTGTGGGTAATGGGTGATATTGCTAAGGCTATTGCTTTATTGCTCTTTAGGGGTAAGGCTCGATAAAGGGTACTCTTTGAACAAATAAGGGCTTGGGCTCTTAGTAGTTTCTTACTATGGCTATCATCGATGGAGCTACGCTTTTTGGCGTTAGAGTTGATATATCTTTTGGCCTTAACGATAGAGATGTTGTATTCCTGATCGAGCTATTTTATAAGCTTTGTTGCCGCATTTAGCTTAATTATTGCCATGCTATGTAAAGCAAGTTTAGCGTTGAGCAAGTGTAGGAAGCGGGCGCACAATAGAGTCAAGGTTAGCTGTTTGCTTATGGCTATGGCATCTTGGCTCTATTGGTTGTGGGTAAGAGGGCTATTGCTATTACTTTAGTGTGCATTAGGGCAAGGGCTCGATAAAGGGTGCTCTTTGAACTAATAAGGGCTTGGGCTCTTCTTAGTAGTTTGTTACTATGACCTCATCGATGGAGCCACGCTTTTTGGCGTTAGAGTTGATATATCGTTTGGCCTTAACGATAGAGATGTTGTAATCCTGATAGAGCTCTTTGATAAACTCGGTGGCTGAGTTGGAGAGCATAAACTTTACACCACGTTGGTTGAGGGCATCGCAGCATTCTTTAAGGCGAATTTGCTCATCACGGTTAAAGCCACCTTTATTGTATTGGGTAAAGTGGGCTGTTTGTGATACTGGGTCGTATGGTGGATCAAGATATACAAAGCCGCCCTTAGTAACTTTACTAAGGGTTAGGGCAAAGTCCTCATTACAAAAAGTAATATTGTTGGCGCAAAAGTAGTTGCTCACTGCTCTAAGGATATCCTCATTTACGATATTAGGACGTTTGTAATGGCCAAAAGGGCTATTAAATTGCCCAAAGGAGTTAACTCTGTATAAGCCATTAAAACAGGTCTTGTTTAAATACAGCAAGCGAGAGGCTCGCTCAATTTTTGAGAAAGCTTTAAAGGCCTCTTGATCTCTATCCAAATTTCTAATGGCATAGAAGTACTCAGGAGTATTTTCATGCTTTTTGAGGTCGGCAATTAGTGCTTCAACATCATCACGAATGGTCTCATAAACTAAAATGAGATCACTATTAAGGTCGTTTACTATGGCTTTAGATGGTTGAATAGAAAGAAATACTGCACCACCACCTACAAAAGGCTCACAATAAGATGTGATTCTTTTAGGCAGTAGGGGAGTAATATCATCTAACAACTGGCGTTTGCCTCCCACCCATTTAACAACAGGGGCAACCAGTTTGTTTTTAGCCATAGCTAAACATCCTTGTTAAGTATGTAAAGTAATAAACAGCAAGATAAAATACAATTAATATGGTCTTAGAGTGAAAGTTGTCCAGATTTAGGCTTATTTAGTCAATGTTTAATAGCACGATAAAAGACAAGCTTTAATAAAATAGCATCTTATTTGTATTTTTCTAAAGATCAGGTAGGCCTTGAAAATAAAAGAACAGCTCCTGATAGGTAGACTCTCTCAAGTCAAACCTGCGAACCTAATATTTTAGCGAAATTTGGCTTATTATTTAATATTTTTTAGTAGGATCTAAAAAAAGTAGGGTAAAAATGCTGGTAAGTAGCATATCAATTGATGATTGGGCCAGCAAAGTGATAGCTAAAGCGCAAGGCAGAGCTTGTGAAACGCTGTAAATGGTGCTGCTCAAACGTTGGCATGGCGTTGGTTAGGCACTTATGAATTGCTGGTGCGATGCTGGGGCGGGCGCTAAAAATTGGGAGCGGCGCTGGAGCTGCGCTGGGCGGGCGATGGGGCAGGCGCAAAAAAGCCAATAAGATAGATCAGTTAAGACCTAAACTTATTGACTTTGGAGTATTTCAATGAACTTTAATCTTTGTTCTCAGTAGTAATTACTGATGGTTGTGAGGGAGCTATGGGAGCATGGTTTCTACTTTGCGAACTTGCTCTAAGATCTCGGCGCTCATACCAGCTTTGCTTTCTTGCTCTTGCAATACTTGCTCTACTACTTGAATAGTGTTGTCGAAAATCTCTTGTACGGACTTTCTAGATTGCTTAATGCATTGATCTTCAACTTTGTATTGGATATTACGAGCAGCCTCTTGGATAGCAATAGCACGCTCACGCTCTTGTTGAGTTTTGGCATCGTACTGGGCTTGGCGGGCTTCATCTTCTCGTGAGGAGCTATTGCCTGAGAAAATAGAAATCACACCAATTACGAGGCTGGCAATGGCAACCACTGGGGCTGCGTATGGAGCAAACTTAGTAGCAGCTAATACAGTGCCTATTAAAGCAGGGAGGCCAGTAAGAGCCTTCTTATCGAAATTAGCACTCTGCATCTTTGGAACATCAGCTACAGCTAAATCACGACTGCCATTGAGTTTGTCATCAATAAACTGACGAATATCAATATTGCCATCAAGCTTAAAGTCGTGATCCATATAGTCAATAGCAAATTGTACTAAGGAGCTCTTAAGAGTCTCATTAATAATGGAGAAGTTATTGGCTAAATTGTCAGCGACACTCTCAAGGTATTGGGTCACAATTGGCTCAATGTTTTGATCATTGTTGTTTAAGCTGGCAACAATTTCACTTTGCATTGGAGCCAGACCGCTCTTAATGACATACTCAACAGTTTGTAAGCTAGCACGCTTTTGCTGTACCAAGTTTTGTAAGAGCTTGCGTAAGCTTTTTACTTCCTGGCTAATCTCAGAACCTTGGAGCTTGGCTTTTAGGGAGTTAAGGTAATTTTCAATATTAAGGTTTAACACCTCAATTACCTCTTTAATGCCAGTGCGGCCATAGAGCTCTTCAATACGAGCTTCTAGCTCCTTAATATTGCTTTTCTCTAACAAGAGATTTTTGTTCTCAGTACGACCTCTTAAGGCGTTCTTAGCATTGACATAAACCACACTAATACTGTCGATCTTTTCTTGTGGTACTTCCAACTTGCCCAGATTGTAAAAAATCTTTTGCATCTGGCGAGCAGTGTCCTCATGGTCAAAACCTTTAGTCATCTTATCATTAAGCACAATGATTAATGGCTTATTGTTATCAATGATTTCTTTGAGCTTAGAATAGACATTGAGATCTTCTACACCAAAATCATTACTCATTACAAAGAGTATAATTTCGCACTTTTTGTATTGCTCAAAAGTTACCTCTTCGTGCTCAATAGGAGCATTAATGCCAGGGGTGTCATAAATGGTGTATTTAGGGAAATCAAAAGGCTGCACCTTATAGGTTTCAGGAGTATCGCCCATAGTGGCACGAACCTCTCCAGCCATGGCATTCAATAGGGTGCTCTTGCCTGCATTGTAGCAGCCATAGACCATAATTTTAGGGCGAAAGTCATTAAGTTTGTTGCTGATGTTTTCAATCAACTCTTCAATGGCGTAATTCTCATCAGAAAGTGCAGACTTGCTTAAAGACTCTTTAATGACATTAAGCTGCTGATTAATTTTGGAGTAGGCTTCAATGGCGTTCATAAAAAAATACTACAACTAAAAATTGGTAAAAATAAGAAAACTACTTAACTAACAGAGCAGGGCGCTTAACTTAAGTTGCCTTAAGGCAGGCCTACTATGTCTTTATCCTTAGCCTTTCCTAAAGGAGGTTAGGCATGGAGTGCATAAAGGCCAGAATAAAATAGTTGTCTCTGGTCATCATGTGGTTTATAGCCCTATGGGGCTTATTTAGTAAGCCTTAAGCGTAACTTTCTATAAGCGTTAAAGGCAGGTTGGTGCCTTAACTAAGAGCCATATTTGATAGCTCTTAGCTCTCAGGATAAAGTGTACCTGGTTGGGGTTAACACTCTAGAAATTTAGCTAAGCTAAGCTAATGCCAGTGCTAGCTGCTTGTTTGGGCTTATGAGTAGCACTGGTTAAGTTAAGTTAAGTTAAGTTTAGCGCTGCTATTGCTGCTTTTTAGCGTATTGAGCTTGGAGCTTAGAGAGGGTGCTTTCTAGCTGGTTAATCTCTTGCTCATATTGCTCAATCACAGTATGGATTGGAGTAGTTAAGTTGGTCTTAACAAAGGAAACAATCTCTTTTTGGAAATCATCGCTGTAATAATTCATGAGATTATTAGTAAATTGGCTGAGCATTTCTTGCTTATTGTCGCCAACCACTTCCTCTGTGGTGTAAGTTCTAGTGCCACCACCAGAACTCTTACGGCCAAGGGCGTAGCCAGCAGTACCACCAGCAGCTGCTCCTAAAGGGCCACCAGCTATAAAGCCTAGAGTTGCACCTACGAGACCTGATAAAAATCCTCCTCTTCTAGAGCGGCGCTCTACAACATAGTGAGTAATGGTAGCAGTGCGATCGGTAATCTTAAGATCATCAGCATTGATAGACATTTGACCAAAAGAACTAGTATCAAAGTTTTGAAAAGCTGAGGCTAGTTCTTCTTGCATAAGCTTAAGCACTTGCTGGTGAATCTTGTTAACGCAGCTTTCTAATACGCTTACTGAGTTTTCTTTAGTAATGGTGTTTTCTACAGTGCTTAACTCATTAACAATTAAGCTGGTAATATTGCTTTTAAGATTAATTACAGACTGTTGGGCATCAAACTCTAAATTAGAGGCAGTACGCTTAAGATCAGCTAGCTTGAGCTTGAGATTGGCTAGGGTTTCTTCCCTATCAATGGAATTAGAGCCTACAATCTTAGTAATTAAGGATGATAGGCTATCATATGGGGCGCTTTGCTTAAGCATTTGTGCTTTTGCTAACACTGAATCAGTTAGCATTTGGTAAAATTGCTCAATATTAGATTTATCATAGAGGTCGTTATCGCCTTTATGGCCACGAGAGGCGGTATTTACAGATAAAGAGATAACATCACCAAGAATAGATTGATTATAGTCAACCTGGCGTTTCTGTAACTGCTCAATAAGACGTGCTTTGACATCATTATTCTGGGCGGTACGAGTAGCCTCGTCCTTGTTAAGGACTATTTGCACAATTTCATCATCAACCTCATCCTCTTCGGTAATATCAGATTTGGTAATGACAATTGATAGCTTCTTCTTTAAAACGGCAATCAGTTCCGCAATCTGTTGAATTTCATCATTTTGCAATGGTGAATCAGAGGAGGTAGGGAAGATTACAAAGTCAGCATTGTCGATATAGTTACGAGCTAGATCGCCATTTTCCTTAGTCATAGAGCTAAGGCCTGGGGTATCAACCCAAGCTAAAGCACCAATTTTAAATAGCTGAATTTCGGCAGTACACTCAAGAATATCAGTCTTAAAGCCCTCAACTGATGAGGAAATTCTTGACTGGTTTTGCTTGTCATAAACCTCAAATTGAACGCTTTGGCTAGGTAGTCTGTGTTCAGCTACATAATTACCTAAAGTACTCTTACCTGCCTTTACCTTGCCATAAATTACCACGATAAAGGAGTTCTCAAGATCAGAGCGGATTTTTTCTTGCTTCTCTAAATCAGCAAAGAACTCAAGCCACTTATCGATATTGCCAGAAAGGTTCTCTTTATAAAGGTTTAAGAAATAGGCAAAATCAGGGTTAGCAATAGGAACATTGATGGCCTTAATGTTTTTAGCAAAGCCATTAATCACCTGATTAAGCTCATTACGAGCAGCCTCTACATTGCTACGGCGAGGTTGGAGCTTTTCTAGGGCCTCATAAAATTCTTTCACAACGCTTCTCCTTAAGTACTTATTTGGAAAGAAAATAATAGTTAACGAGTTGGAGTTGGAGGCTGCTATTACCTATAAGTAGTAGCAGATAGTGGTTGTAATTCAGATAGTAGATAAATTTAAGTAGTAGCCTCTAAATGGGAAACAATGCTGAGCAATTGCTCACAGTTGTTAAGCATGTGCTCACAAGAGTCAATGGTCTCATTGAGCATTTCTATTTTAGGGCACTCAAAGTCAACTGATGGATCAAAGTCAAACTCCGCCATCATGCTTTGTCTTAACTGCTCTAAGACTTGCTCATTACGATCAATGCGATCACAAATGTCGTAGCAGTGAGATCTTTGGTGCTCATACTCTATTTCATCGTAATCGTTGTTTTGCAGATCAGTTAAAAAGGCAATATCATCAAGCAAAGAATCAACATTGTAGGTAAGCTCTTCTTGCTCTTGATACTGCTCAAGTTTAGCTTGAAACTTCTTATTAACAGTTTCTAATAAGTGCTCTTGCTTAGCCTTTTCTTGACTGATTTGGTCTCTAAATGAGTAAAGCTCTTCTTTTAGAGGCTGTAGTTTTTGGGCAATTTTTTCTGCCTTAATGCTTTGTAATTGTGGCTGTAGTTGCTTCTTTGTTTGCTCAATAAGTGTTTTTAGCTCCGCAATAAAAGACTTTTTAATAAAAAGCTCTTTGTGCTCAAGATTTCCTTGGGCATAGCGTAAGGAGTCTACGGCTATAATCTTATAGTTGTAAGCTGCGCCAAAATTGGAGCGTAATTGCTCTTTGACTTTGATTACTACTGAATTTGTTTGCTCATCAGAGCAATTGGCTATATTAGTCAAAACAAAAATAGTACTATCAAAGAAGGAAGCCAAACCTTGTTTGTTAGCAAATTGCTCTAAGAACCCAATCTCTTGTGAGTTGAGCTCACCTGTCGTAATCTTGTGAACAAACAAATACATATTTGCTCTTTGTTGAGCGTGCACTGCTACAGCATCGTCGTAAGCATCAGCATTTAGGCCAGGAGTATCAACAAAAAAGTAATTATCGTGGCAAAACACCTGATCTTCACGTGTTTGTCTGATATCAGAAACTTTAAAAGTACTGTTGTTAAAATCACTAATAAGCTGGTTTAATAAAGTGCTTTTACCCTGGTTGTAAATACCTAGAGCAACAATACTAAAACGATCGCTTGGTAAAGAGTCAGCTAGTCCTTTGAGCTCATCAAAAAGTGAGCTGATGTGCTCAAATTTATGTTGGAAGCGAGCTAAAACATTATCAGACAAGATCAGTACCTTTTACGAAATTACCAAAAACTATAACTTTTCCACCTGTACGGACGACGAATTCACTTTTCAAGCCGTAATTAACAAAAAAAGTGTGTTTTGTCAAGCCATTGTAGATATAGCGTAGAGAGCTATGACTATGCTGCCATTAGATCTACTTCATT
>NZ_JALKIM010000092.1 GCF_023050945.1 Anaerobiospirillum sp. NML120448
TCAAACAACTATAAGGGATGCATAGATATAAGGAGTGAATTTAAATAGCAGTTAGTGATTACTAACTAGCAAAAGGGGCAGGTGTGCAGGCAGGTAATTATTTATAAAAAATTAGTTGACATGATCACTTTGCCTTGACTAGCTCTGATAGGTGGTTGGTTAGTTAGTCTTGTTGAGGCTAGTGATTATTTGATGAGCTCTAAGCTTGGCTTCTAAGAGTAAGAGTAAGTTTTAGTGCATATCTTGGGTGGGCGATAAGGGATTGCTTTTTTGGCCTAGGGTGGTAATGCTTTGTTTTAGGGCAGTTATGGGAGAGTTTTGGGGGATTTGTCTGGTTTTTATGATAGTTTTTCTTATAGATACTTGCTTTTGAGGCATTGCTTTAAATTGAGGCAGAGATGCCCAAGATGGACGCACTATAGTGCCTTATTTAAACGCTCTTGACAAAATTTAGGAAAAACGCCGACAATAAGTTCTTAGCTATGTAAGCCCTAATTTGGGGCGTTAGTAATACATAGCATATGATTTGGCGTTTATTCCTACATGTTGTTGTTTTGTGTAGGTTTCTAAGGTTAGTACAAAAGCACTTTTACTTCCTTCTGCCTGAACATAAGCCAGATCTTAGCTTTATTTGATTGTCATTATGAGCTTAAAGATCGGTTGGGTGGTTGTAAAGTAGGGTGCTTGTTGCTTTTTATACGGAGTAGATTTTATGCGAGTCTTAAAATTTGGTGGAACTTCTGTCGCTGATGCGCAACGTGTTATTAATGTCTCTGAGATTGCTATTAACACATCCATACAAGTTCAGACAGCTTTAGTCTTATCTGCTCCTGCTGGTGTGACTAATATTTTAGTATCCATGTTAAAAAGTGCGTTAGCTGGTAGTGATTGTAAAAACGAGTTTAACGCCTTAGACCAAATCATTCGCCCTTTAATTACTAATCTTTCTGCTCAATATCCAAAGTTTGAAGGTGAAAAGGTATTAGCTTTTTACGAGGATATTGTAAGTGAGTTACAGCGTCGTGTTAGTGGTATTACCCTTTTAGGTTCTTGCCCTGACCCTGTGGCTGCTTATATTGAATGCCGTGGCGAGGCTCTTTCTATTGCCATCATGAGCGAGTTATTGCGTGCTCGTGAGCAGCAGGTGCAAGTAATTGACCCTGTAGAGATTTTAGTATGTGATGGCAAATTCTTAGAGTCATCAGTTGATATTGAGGCTTCTATTGAGCGCTTTAAGCGTTTGACTATCGATCCAAAAGCTATTGTATTGATGTCAGGCTTCTGTGGCGGTAATCGTCAAGGCCAGTTAGTACTGTTAGGCCGTAATGGCTCTGATTACTCAGCCGCTTGTTTAGCTGCTGTTTCTAAGGCTCAATGCTGTGAAATTTGGACTGATGTTGACGGTGTTTACAGCTGTGATCCTAGAGCTGTTCCTGATGCCGTATTGCTACGTCGTATGTCTTATAAAGAGGCTATGGAGCTTTCTTATTTTGGTGCTAAGGTGCTTCACCCACGTACCATTACTCCAATTGCTCAATACCGTATCCCATGCTTGATTAAGAACACCTTAAACCCACAAGGTGAGGGTACTTTAATTTCCGAAGAAACTGATCGTAACTTAATTACCAAGGGCATTTCTGACCTTAAGAATGTCTCTATGATCAATGTCTCAGGCCCTGGTATGAAGGGTATGGTAGGTATGGCTGGCCGTCTGTTTAGCTGTATCAGCCGTGCTAATGTTTCTATTGTTCTTATCACCCAGTCATCTTCTGAGTACTCTATTACTTTCTGTGTGCACTCTGAGGATGCTTTTGCAGCACGTAGTGCCATTGAAGAGGAATTTAAGCTTGAGCTTAATGCCCACTTATTAGATCCAATTGAGATCCAAGATAAGAAGGCTATTATTAGCGTAGTTGGCGAAGGCATGAGAACAGCCAAGGGCGTTTCCTCTAAGTTCTTTAGAGCTCTAGCTCAGGCTAATATCAATGTTAATGCTATTGCTCAGGGAAGTTCTGAGCGTTCTATTAGTGCTGTAATTGATGGCTCCAAGGTCTCTGAGGCTGTCTTTAGCTGCCATACTGCTTTCTTTAGTGGCCGACAAATTATTGATCTTATTATCGTTGGCGTGGGCGGTGTTGGTAGTGCTTTATTAAAGCAAATTGAAAAGCAGCGTGATGAGCTTAAAAAGCGCAATGGTATTGAGATTCGTGTTATTTGCGTAGCCAACTCTACTAGCTTTGTTAAGGATCCTGTAGGTCTTAAGATAGAGCAAGTAGAGACTATGCTCAAGGGTAGCCAAAATGGCCCATTTACTATTGAAGAGGCTAAGCGCTTAGTAGATGATTCTCACTTAGTAAACCCTGTATTTGTTGATTGTACTTCTTCTGATAGTATTGCTCTTTCTTACTTAGAGTTAATGCAAGCTGGTTACCATGTAGTGACCCCTAATAAGAAGGCTAATACTAATAGCTACGAGTACTATACTGGTTTACGTAATATTGCTCAAAAGTGCCGTCGCAAGTTCTATTATGAGGCTACTGTAGGTGCGGGCTTACCTGTAATTAACACCTTACAAAACTTATTAGCCGCAGGCGATCGTCTCATTGAGTTTAATGGCATTATGTCAGGCACCTTATCTTATATCTTTGGTCTCTTAGATGAGGGTAAGAGCTTATCTCAGGCTACTAAAGATGCTTATGAGCGTGGTTATAGTGAGCCTAACCCTCGTGATGATTTAGAGGGTATGGATGTAGCACGTAAGCTATTAATCTTAGCCCGTGAGTGTGGTTACAAGTTAGATTTATCTGATATTGAAGTTGAGTGCCCTGTTGATGTTAAGTACCTAGAGGGTAATAATGCTCAAGAGGTATTAGAAAACTTAAAGGGCGCTGATGAGGAATTTGCCAAGAAGGTTGAGCTAGCTAAACAAGAGGGTAAGGTTTTACGCTATGTAGCAACCATTAAAGATGGTGGTAAGTGCTCTTGTGGTATTAAAGCTGTAGGCCCTGAGGATCCTTTATTTAAGGTAGTAGGTGGTGAAAATGCTCTATCCTTTACCTCAGCTTACTATCAGCCAATTCCATTAGTAATTCGCGGTTATGGTGCAGGTACTGAGGTGACTGCAGCTGGCGTGTTCTCTGATATCTTACGTTTACAAAACTGGACTCGTGAAGCCTAGTTCTAGGCGCTCATCGACCATTGTTGATTAGGGTTAAGCTCTATTAGTTGATGGAGCTTAACCTTATGAGGTCATGAATTTAGGAGCTTATTATGTCTAAGGTTTATACCGCCTATGCGCCTGCCTCTTCTGCCAATTTATCGGTAGGCTTTGATTTATTAGGTATTGCTGTTCGTCCTATTAATGGTCAGCCATTAGGTGACTTTGTTAGCTCACGAGAGCTTGATAAGGATGAGGTCGGCAATGCTGGTTCTAATTTACTATTAAAAACAGAGGGTCGCTATGTTAATAAATTGCCAAGCGATCCTAAAAAGAACATTGTTTTTGATGCTTATGAGCTTTACCGCTCTAAATTACAAGCCAAGGGATTAGAGGCTAAACGTCTTGAGCTAGTGCTCCAAAAGAATTTACCTGTATGCTCAGGTTTAGGTTCATCAGCCTCCTCTGTAGTAGCCGCAGTATTAGCTATTGATGCCATTCATGATAACTTTTTAGGCGAAGATGGCTGTATGCAAATGATGGGTGAGCTTGAGGGTAAAATTTCAGGTTCCATTCATTATGACAATGTAGCCCCATGCTATTTAGGTGGTATGCAATTTATTATGAATGAGGGTGGCCATATTAGCCAAAATATCCCTTATTTTGATAATTGGTATTGGGTACTGTGCTTCCCAGGCATCAAGGTTTCTACCTCAGAGGCCAGAGCCATTTTACCTGCTCAATATTTAAGACAAGATGTGATCACCTTTGGTCGTCGTCTTGCTACCTTTATGCATGCCTCTTATACCAAGAATGAAGCTTTAGCTACCTCATGTTTAGTAGATGTAGTAGCAGAGCCTTATCGTGCTTCCTTAATTCCTGGTTTTGTGGAGGCTCGTGAGTATGGCAGTGCTATTAGTGCTTTAGCTACAGGTATTTCAGGCTCAGGTTCAACTATTTTCTCTATTTTCAATGATTTAGAGTCAGCTCAAAAGATGAAAGAATATTTAGAGCGCCAATTCATTGCTAATGAAGATGGTTTCTGTCATATCTGTAAAGTTGATCCAGAAGGCGCTTTTGTCGATAGTGCCGATAATATGTAATTAAAAATTTATTAAATTTAGCGCCTGATAAGAGGATTAAAGTTGTGGAATTAGTAAATTTAAAAGATTCAAGTGAGCGTGTTTCTTTTGCTCAAGCAGTAAAGCAAGGTATTGGTAAAGAGCAGGGCCTCTTTTTCATGGAGCACATTAAGCCATTTAGCGCCCAAGAAATTGATGAGCTCTTAGATTTAGATTTAGTACCTCGCTCTTGCAAAATTTTGCGCCACTTAATTGGCAATGATGAGATGCCTACTTTGGAATCTATTATTGCTGATGCTTTTATTTTTAAGGCT
Organism: Anaerobiospirillum sp. NML120448; assembly: GCF_023050945.1. GTDB lineage: Bacteria > Pseudomonadota > Gammaproteobacteria > Enterobacterales > Succinivibrionaceae > Anaerobiospirillum. The sequence continues at coordinate 4,554 of NZ_JALKIM010000092.1, forward strand.
CCATTAGTTAAAGCTGATGATAGATCATACTGTTTAGAACTATTCCATGGCCCTACCTTAGCTTTTAAGGACTTCGGTGCTCGCTTTATGGCTCGTGTCTTATCATCTATTATCGGCTCTGATAAGTGCACTATTTTAACTGCTACCTCTGGAGATACTGGTGCTGCGGTAGCTGATGCCTTCTATCATCAAGATAAGATTGATGTAGTAGTGCTCTATCCAAAGGGCATGGTATCCCCACTTCAAGAAAGCTTAATTGCTACTTTAGGTGACAATATACATGCTGTAGAGGTAAATGCACCTTTCGATAATTGCCAAGACATGGTTAAGACTGCTTTTGATGATGTTCAGTTGAAGGCAGCGGTTGGTTTAAATAGCGCTAACTCTATTAACATTAGCCGTCTCTTAGCTCAAATTTGCTATTACTTTGAAGCTGTAGCTCAATTAGATAAGGCCAGTCGTGATAAGGTGGTATTCTCTGTACCTTGCGGTAATTTTGGTAATATCACAGCAGGCTTAATTGCTAAGGCTTTAGGTCTTAAGTCCCGCTTTGTAATTGCTTGTAATGCCAATGATACCGTGCCTCGCTACTTAGCATCAGGCAATTGGGAGCCTCATAAGACTATTGCTACTATTTCCAATGCTATGGATATTAGCCGTCCTAATAATTGGCCACGTGTTGAGGCCTTATGTAAGATGATGGGCTGGTCTTTATCTGACTTTGATTATGGCTCAGTATCTGATGAGACTACTAAAGAAAATATGAAGGCTCTTTATCAAAAGACTGGTTATGTGCTTGAGCCTCATGCTTCTGTTGCTCACAAGGTCTTGTCTGATAACTTAAAGGATGGTGAAGTTGGTATTTTCTTAGGTACAGCTCATCCTGCTAAGTTTAAAGAAGAGGTGGATGCTACTTTAGGTATCGACTTACCTTTACCACAAGTATTAGCTGATCGCATTAATGTTGCTAAGCAAAAGAAACTTATGGATGATGACTTTGCAACTTTAAAGAGCTATATGCTTGATGAGCTTAAGCTCGGCCAGTAATTAATAACTGACCCACATATTACTAAAACTGCCTAAAGCTCATAAGCTTTAGGAAGAGAGAAAAAAGGCCTAAGGCGAATAAGCTTTAGGTCTTTTTTGTTAGATTGTAGGTGAAAATCAGGTACAATCTAGCTTAGGATTTTTCATTTTGTTTTAGGATGTAAGGGGCATGATCAAAGTTTTATTTGTATGCCATGGCAATATTTGTCGTTCGCCAATGGCTGAGTTTTTATTTAAAAAGATGGTTGCTGATAAGGGCCAGTCTAAGCTTTTTGAGATCGCCTCTGCTGCCACCTCTCAAGAGGAAATAGGCAATGGTGTCTATCCTCCAGTGTATAAAATGCTCACTAATATGGGTATTGATCCTAAAGCTAAAAAGGCTCGTCAAATTACCAAAAAGGACTTAGATTATTACGACTTTATTATTGTCATGGACAATAACAATTTACGTAATTTAGATCTGATGTTTAATGGCTATGGCGAGGAAAAGGTTCATAAGTGCTTAGACTTCTCCAGCCGCATGGGCTGTGATATTGCCGATCCTTGGTATACTCGTGATTTTGAAGCTACCTACAATGATCTTATGGAAGGTTTAGAGGCTTTCTATAATACTTTAGTAGAAAACGGCATGATTTAATGAAAAAAGGCCTGATTTAAAGATCAGGCCTTTTGGTAAACGCAGAATAATTAACTAGTGCGACGTTCGCTAATTGTTTTTAGTAAAGAATAGGTAATGTCCAAACATTGTAGTATGTGGACACAAATCCCTCCAGCAGTTGTTCCTCACAAAGGCTTAAGACCTTGCAGGAATCTTCAACGAAAGACTGTCGTTCCAGCAGTACGTCAAGGATGATGTTGGTATCACACATGATCTTCATATTTTGACAACCGCTCCTCCCGTAAAGAATCCAAGTCAATGACTGAAGGGACGTTTTTCAGCATCCCGCGGAGGGAATCAACAGCGGAAAAGTGGGGATTGATTACCTTGGCGATGGTTTTGCCATTGCGGGTAATGAAAATATCCTCTTTCGTGAGCATATCCAGGTATTTGTCAAAATTAGTTTTAAATTCGTCAGCAGTCACGATCATAAACGACTCCTCTTTTCCTTTGAGGTCATTTTTATTATGTGCGATTTATGGTGAAAATCGACATAAAGCGAGCGAAATTAAAAAAAATCTATACAGAATGCAGGAACCGCTGGCACAATCACTAAAGGCCCATGGGCTTGCCTATAGGAGGTGTCAGTAGGCAATTTAGAGAATAGCATGATTTAATGAAAAAGGCCTGATTTAAAGATCAGGCCTTTTAATTAACGCAGAATAATTAACTAGCGTACATAAGGATTAGAGGCTTTTTCCTCACCAATGGTAGTGTCTCCCATATGGCCGCAGAAGACATCAGTAGAGTCTGGTAAAGTAAATAACTTAGTCTTAATAGAGTTGATTAAGTCAGCAAAGTTACCACGTGGGAAGTCAGTTCTGCCTATAGAGCCAGGGAAAAGAGTATCGCCTACAATAACAAAGTTCTCTTCTTGACAGTAATAGCACACACCACCAGGAGTATGACCTGGAGTATGTAAAACCTTAAAGCTAGCATCATCAAAAAGCTTTAAGACCTCACCATCACCAACATATTCACACTCAAAAGAGCCTGAATTATCAATGCCAAACATTTGAGCTTGTTGATTAAGGCTTTGTAGCAAAAATTCATCATCACGATGTGGGCCATAGACCTTTACCTGAGGGTAGTGATCTAATAAATCTTTAGTACCGCCTACGTGATCTAAATGAGCGTGAGTCAATAAAATAGCTTTAAGCTTAAGACCTTGTTGCTCTAAAACGCTAATAATTAGTTGAGCATCACCACCAGGGTCAACCACTACAGCATCGCTAGTTTCTTGATGAGCCAAGATACGGCAATCTTGGGCAAAAGGTGTTACCTGTAAGGTCATAATATCAAGCATGACCCAACTCCTTGTCAAAATGTACCAAAAGATAAATACAGCCCAATTATTTTAGCAAACAAAGCAGATATTAATAGCACTTTAATCGCCTCAAACAAATGTGCCCAGCGGCAAGCAAATAGCAATCCTAGCCATTATTAGAATTAGCAAAATAGCTTGTTAATAGGTTAGTTAATAGGTTAAGAGCAGTACTGTAAGCAAATACGCAGTTAACTGAATAAAACAAACAATCAAAACTCATAACATCCATCACCACAAACAAATGTGCCCAGCGGCAAGCAAATAGCAATCCTAGCCATTATTAGAATTAGCAAAATAGCCTGTTAATAGGTTAGTTAATAGGTGAAGAGCAGTACAGTAAGCAAAGACGCAGTTAACTTGATAAAACAAACAATCAAAATTCCTAAGAGCCAGCATTACTTTCTTTAGGGTGAGTTTGGAGAGGTGGTTTGGTTTAGCTTTGGTTTTTTTTGAGGGGAGTTGGGGCTGATGTGATTTGGGTATTATTTTTGAAAAGTACACTAAATTAACTTTTTTAGAATTGGAGGGTTGGAGGTGGATAATCTAGTAGCATGCTAGATGGAAAAAGTTTATGGGGTGTAGTTGTAAATAAATTGTTATACAAATTGTGTATAAATGGCTTGAGGTTGCGGGCTTTTTCTATCGATAATAGCTTATATAAGTGCTTTTTTAAAAAATGTGTGTTTATTTTTAAATTTCCTTATTAAAGGATAATAGAGTGTAATTTATAAATAGTTGATAATATTTATCAAATACTTGTCTTGATTTTGGCTCTTTGCTAAGCTGAATACGTAAGTAGAAAATGCACTATTTTAAACTACTTACGAGCATTTGACGCTTGCATTTTGCGTATTAGTGCTCATGGGTATGATTAGGTAAACACTTAGTCACGCTCAATGGCGTTAGCCCTCATGGCACATCTCATGTAAGAAGTTCCGTGAGAACATGAGGATAACTAACACCCAAGCCCCCTAGGCTTTTACAGGCTCGTCTCGCCTGGCCTGTCAAACTCTCAAAGAGCCTAGTTTCTTTTCGACCAATGTCAAAGCGACATACCTCATCGCATCTACTGAGGTAGTTTTCTTTGTCGCTGCGGGCCGTGTCAACGCCTCTACTTAGACAAATCAATGGTTTAGCTGACCATTGCAGCTGTGGCTTAGGCTTTACGCCATAGTGGTTGTCGTTTGTATAAGTAGTTTCTATAAAAAGTCTGAACTCTAACTTAGCAAGTGAAACCAAGCGCAGTTAGTCATCAGAAAATTTCTTTATCTTCGCCGTGGTAGCTTGCTTAAGCTTGAGCAATTGGCTTTATTGCCATCATGCACTACGTGTGTCTTTAACACATTAGCATTACCTTTAGTTTTATTTGTGTTGTTAGCAGCATAAATGGGCTTAAATTACAGTTCTTATTAGGTAGTTTTTGTGTAGTTGTCGTGTAGTCGTCTCTTTCTTAAGTATGGCCTTACCATAGTATTTACAGGTATTTACTGTAATACCTAACATCATAACGAGCTCTTGATTTTGCTTGCTTACCAACTTGCTTAATAAACAAGGAGGTTAAGTATGAGCAAGATGAATCTTAACAACATGCTTCGTGTCACTAAAGAAAAGCGTGTCAACTCTTTACAGGTTAAAAACTGTGCGGGCGTAGTAGGCAATTCTAGTTTGCTTGCACCTCAAGTTAAAAATAAGCCTTATAAAAAACAAGTTAAAAGTGCTTTGGCAGCCTCAGTCCTTCAAGAGGGTGGTGTTAATCCAAGTGCTGTGGCTAAAAATATGGCAGCTCTTGCTCAAAGCAATAGCAAAGCTCAAGAGAGAGCCAAGCTTGAGGATCATGTGCCTAATATCGTAGCTGAGGCCAAGGCTATTAGTGCTGATAATGCTAATGGTATTAATAGCGTAGCTAGTGACGCTAGTGCAGCTGGTAAAACTGGTGAAGCTGGCGCTGCTAGAGAGGCTATGCCTGTAAGTTGCAGTGTTAGAGCTCAAGATAACAAGATAGTAGAAGTTGCTAACAACAACGTTTCTTTAAATAGCATGCAGAGCGCTAACCAAGATGCTGCCGCTAAAGCAGCAGGCACTACTGTGGCAGCTGTAGAGACTGGAGCTAGTGTTGCTACTAGCACTACTGATAGTAAGGATGACCTTGAGGCTGCGACAAGCAGTGAGGTGGGCTTAAAGCAAGATGGCTCGGTTGAATCTATGGTGGAGGCCTCATTTGATGCCAATAATATTAACAGTGAGGTGAAGCTTCGTAGTCTCAAAGACAATAAGAGCATGGCTAAGGTGGCTACTAAGACAGCTCTTGATGTGGCTACCAAGGCAGCTAGTAAAGCGGCTAGCAAGGCTGGATCAGCTGCTAGTAAAGCTGCTAGCACCGCAGTAAAAGTTGCCCAAAGCGCAGCGCAGTCGGCTCCTGTTAAAAAGCTTGCGCAAAGAACTTTCTTTGCTCAAATAGTTCATACCTTAAGTTTATTCTTGCCTTTATTTATGGGCCAGTTAGCAGCCACCTCTATGGGGGTAGTTGATACTGTTATGGCTGGCGCTGCTGGTACTTTAGAGCTTTCAGGTGTGGCTATTGGTAGCTCCATTTTCTGGCCATCTGAGTTATTTGTAGTAGGTATGGCTTTAGCTATTCATCCTTTGATTGCTAACTTAGTAGGTAATGGTCAGCTTTATAAAGTTGCTTTGCGGATGCAAGTAGCTACTGTTTGTACCTTAGCTTGTGCCGCCATTATTGGTGTCATTATTATGCTAGTGCCTTTGGTTTACCGCATGTTCCCATCTGTTGATCAGGACATGGTAAACATTGGTCAGGGATATTTGATTGCGGTGGGCTTAGCTATGCCTGGCTTTGCTATGTTTAATGTCTTACGTGCCTATTGGGAGGGCTTGGGAAAAACTGGTCCGACCTTAATGTTTGGTTGCATGGCCTTAGTATTAAACATTCCTCTTAACTATATTTTCATTTTTGGTCATTTAGGTATGACTGCCTTAGGTGGTGTAGGCTGTGGTGTAGCAACAGCACTGTCCATTTACTTTACTGTGATTGGTATGTTGTTCTATGTCAAAAAGAGCCCTGCTTTTGCCAAGGTTCGTATTTACCAAAAATGGGAACCTATGTCTTGGTCTCAATGCTGGTCATTCTTAAAGCTTTCGCTACCTTTAGGTATTGCAGGCATGATTGAGACTTTATGCTTCTCCTTAGTTGCCATTATGTTATCTCCATTTGGCCCTGTGGTAGTAGCAAGTCATACTATTGCGATGAACGTTTCAGGCTTATTAGCTATTGTGCCAATTGCTCTTAGCTCAACAGCTTCTATCGAGGTAGGTGAGGCTATGGGTACTAATAGTTGGTCTCATGCCCGTAAGAGAGCTTTAAGCTCTACTAGTTTAGCTGTAGCTTTCTATGTCATTGGTGCTAGTGTGCTCTTCTTTATGGGTGAGCAAATTGCGGCCTTATACTCAGATGATGCTGATGTATTGTTGCTTGCACCAGTATTAATGATGTATTGCGTAGTGTTCTTCTTCCCTGAGACTTTACAGGTAATGGCTATTGGTATTTTACGTGGCTTGAAGGACTCTCGTACTATTTTCTTGGTCACTATTGTGGCTTACTGGATTGTTGGTATGCCTATTGGCTATTCCTTAGGTTATGGCTATTTAGGTGATGCTTTAGAGGGCGCAGAAGGCTTCTGGCTTGGCTTTATCTTCTCTCTTACTTGTGCCAGTGTACTTTTAGGTGGCCGTTTACTCTACTTATTTATCAAAGAGAAAAATCCAGATACTACTGCCCGTTCATTCTAGAAATAAAGACTTAGTGCTGGTATTTGGTATATAGATTAGCTTAGGTAGACCTCGTCTTGAGGTCATAGGTTGGCCCTACTCAGTAGAGTAGGGCTTGTTTATTTTTTGATGTTTTTCAGATCTTTACTAAGCTCTTCTTTGACCTCAGCAATAAGGTCAATAGCCATATTATTAAGAGAGTAATTGTCAGCTAGGCTATTGCCAGTAGCTTTAGGATTAGTGTGGTTGCTACCGCCTAAACATTGAGCACTTTGTGCGCTTTGAGCACTAAGGGCATGTCTTGCCAGAGCTGATTCTAGGTTAGTTTGGTTGCAAGCAATCATGGCATTAGCAAAGACCTCAGGTTCTAAGTTAATATGAATTTTAGGCAACTTGTTCTCCCATGATGGAGGAAGAGCGCTTTTAGGTGCTAGATCATTAAAGCTTTCTTTATGCTTTTGCTTTTTTAACACAGAACAAGAAGCCCCTGGCTCATAATAGTACTTATTAGGAGCTGACTGGGGAGAGTTAATGTGTCTTTGGAAATAATCAGAGGCGTGATCAAAATATTGTGCCACTAAATTTTTGGAGTCTAAAATCTCATCTATTTTAGCTTGAGCTTGTTTTATAAAGTTCAATCCCGAGTGAGAAAGTTCATGGGTAATTTTGTCGAGTGACTCTTGGTTGTTGAGCTCATTGAGGACTTTCTTTACTAAAGTACTAGTGGTTAAATTGAAAACCCATTGCACAAAAAACACTAACCAAATAAGCCAGTAAGCGTATGCTAACAGCACAGCTTATTGGCTAATTTGATTTGCGTCTTTGTTTCTATAGAACGAAGACGGAATATGAGTACATGCACGCATTGCATCATCAAGCCTATCATACAACTTATTAGAAAACTCTTGAGCTATCTTTTTTTGCTCAGCGAGCTTATTAGACCACTCTTTTCGAAGTGCTCTAACCTTATTAATCAGGTTTACAATTTCCTTTCGGATACTGCAAATCCTATCAGAATTAAGACCTATTTGAGCGTTTAGTTTCTGTCTTTTGGCAGTATCTTCGCTACTTTTCAATTTGCTCAGAACATTTTTGATTGAATTGTTTTCTTTGTGAAGTTCTGTTCTTTTTTTCAATAAAGATTTTAACTTATCAATGTTTTGCTCAAGCTTACTTTCAGAGATTGGTTTTGTCTTACGTGGCTTTTTAGGGACAGAATCAATCACACGAGAGTTAACAGGTTGACAAGGGATTTTATCCACCTCTTCCTGATTTGCTTGCTCATTGGATATGCCATAATCATTTTTTACTAAATGAGGA
>NZ_JALKIM010000093.1 GCF_023050945.1 Anaerobiospirillum sp. NML120448
TTTTTATCACTTTACTAGATACAACATTTTGGCAAAAAAATGGATCAAAACGATCCAAATTTTCACACTAAATTTTTAGGTTTTTCTTTAAGCACCAATCGATACCTATCAATAATGCCGGGCTATGACTCAAAATCGTCACCTGAATTATTAGCTAAAGTCTGATTTTGCTCACTAAGAGTATCACCGCCCAAAGAGACCATTAAATTCATTGAGGCAGTTAGTAAGTTCAGTTTAGCTTGCAGTAGCTTATTTTGGGCACTACGCAAATTATCCGCAGCATCAAGTACATCACTTAAAGAAGCACTGCCATAACGATATCGTTCTGCATAGCGCTCATAATTCTTTACTGTTAAATCATATTCAGTCTTAGTGCTTTTAATAAGCTGTTCTTGATATTGCAAATTATTTAAATTATCAGAGACTTCTTGTACTGCGACAATAAAGCCATTGGCAAAATCTAACTTAGCTTTATCTTTAGCTACTAAAGTACTTTCTTTTTGGAGTGATAACTCGTTGTAGTTAAAGAAAGGAAAAGTTATGGCTGCACCTAACGAACCTATAGGATCAGTTAAAAAGCGGGCTAAAGAACTAGCAGAGCCTGTACCAATAGCGGCATTTAAGTTAAAGCTTGGATAAAAGCTTGCATTGGCCTCATCTACGTTAGCATAAGCAGCTTTAACTCTAGACTCATAAGCCATGAGATCAGGGCGATTTTTTAATAAACTTGCAGGCATCTCTACAGGAACAATAGGTGACTTAGTCGTTTGCAAAGCCCTATCTGTAACCAACTGGTCGATACTGTCTTCGGTAAATGTTCCTAATAAAGTAGTTAAAGCATTTTGAGCGCTAGTAAGTTCGAAACTGCGCTGATAAACAGCCTGTTCTACATTCTTGTGATTAACTAAAGCTAAATCATACTCAAGTCCATCAGCAGCACCTTGAAGTTGTTTTTCCTTAATCAAATCAAGACGCTTAAAAGATGCTTCTAGCTGTTTTTCAGCAAGATCTAATGCCTCTTTAGAGTAGGCATAATTCCAATAATACTCACTGGTTCTTTTAATTAAGGTAAGGCGCATGGCTTTGTAATCATAGGCGCTTGCCTTATATGATTCCCAGCCAGCTCTAGACATTGCATCTAAACGACCAAACAGATCAGCCTCATAAGATAAACCAAAGCTCATGCTAGATGATTTATTAGTATCAGAGCTTTGGGATAAATCTTTACGAGCTGATGATGACATAGAGGCCGAAGCTGTTGGATGAAGGGAAGTTCTAGCCAAACCAAAATCAAGTTGTGCTTGTTTTAGATTCAGATAGGCACTATTCATATCGTAGTTATTCTTTAAGGCACGCTCAATTAGCCCATTGAGCTTGTCGTCATTAAAGCTTTGATAAAAATTAACTGCCAGCGCTTTATCTTTTCCATAAACAGCTAAAGAAGTATTTTTATCCTCCACTACTCCATAAGAGCTAGGAGAAGATAAGTTGTTTTGGAACTCAGCTTCATTTAACGAGCACGACGATAACAATAAACAACTCAAACCTAATAAGGTACTACTAAGACCTTTTCTACCATTAAGATCTGCCACACCACACCTCAACCACAAAACATAAGAAAATCTTATGACCATAATTAATTATTAACTATGCAGCTTAGCTCTTACTTAGGATATTTTTATATTTTTAAATATAACAAATAAAGCCAGCATCAGCTGGCTTTAGAAATTTGCTTCTTATTATCCTGACAAAGAGCGCTTACGCGCTACTTTTATGTATTACTTTTGTCTGCTAATTGTGCTTTTTCTGGCTCTGCACCTTCTTGAGCAGCGCTTTGCTCTTGCTCTTGCTCTTGTTGTTTAACTATAGCAAAGAGTTCTTGAGCATTAGTAATGTGATCAATAATGCTAATAGTATGGTCATAGTCTTCAACAGGGGTTAGACCTTGACGCTCTCTATAAAAAGCGTGAATAACTTCGCCTAAATAGTCTTCCCAATAAGGAAGCTTAACTCCAAATACAGAAGCAATCTTGTCACAATTTAAGCGACTATCAGCAGGACGTTTTGCTTTACTTTTAAATTCCTCACTACTAATAGACACCACATTTACACTGTGGTCTAACAGCCCCATTCTATTAGCATTAGCGAAAATAGCACGAGCAAAATTGTCCCAAGTAGTAGGCTCGTATCCACAAAAATGATAAATACCCCAGTTATCAAAGTCTTTATCTGATAACACACGATTAGCCATTTTCACTAAACACTCGGCTAATGGTCTTACAGGGGTTGGGTTACCAAGTTGATCGCACACCACAGCAACTTCTGAGCGCTCTTGCACCATAGACAGCATAATTTTGACAAAGTTACGGCCAAAACAGCCAAACAACCAAGAGGTACGCACAATAAGATGCTTACAACCTGAGTCTATAATGTTTCTTTCGCCATCTAATTTGCTGCGGCCATATTCACACTCTACTTTAGTAGGATCAGTTTCGACATGTTCTTTTCTTTTACCACCAGAAAAAACATAATCAGTAGAAATATGAATTAAAGGAATATTACAGCTTAAGCAGGCTTTTGCTAAATTACGAGGCCCTAGAGCATTAACATTAACAGCAATAGCTGACTCATCTTCAGACTTTTCTACATTAGTATAGGCAGCTGCATTAATAACTAAATCTGCATTACTGCTAGAAATGGCACTCATAACATCATCTAAATTAGTGATATCTAAAGTTCTATGAGTGCTAGAGATAACAACATCACCCTGCTTAAGCAAAGCAAACTCGATATCTCTACCAACTTGACCAGAGGCACCTGTTAAGAAAATTCTAGCCATAAAACATCAAACTCCCTGCCTTCTTTAATAGCAAAAATAAAGCCTTGCCACATAATATCATGTTGCAAGGCTTGATTAATTTAAACTGTTTTAGTGGTTTTACCAAAAGTTAGCGAGAATGCCCACTCCTACGCAAAAGCGAGGCTTGGTATGAATCGCATATATTATTTGTCTTCACCTAAAGCTACGCACTCAACTAAAGCCTTAGTAACCTCAAAGCTAGCGTGTAAATTAGGTACAGGTAAGCACTCATAAATACCATGGCAATTTAATGGGCCTGCAAAGATATTTGGGCAAGGTAGACCACGGCAGCTTAAATTAGCACCATCGGTACCACCACGTACATACATTTCGCTAAGTGGAATATTGGCACGCTCAAAAGCTTGTCGGCAGTAGTTTACGATCTTTGGATGCTCTTTGAGTACAGTTTCCATGTTCTCATATTGCTTAACAAAAATGGCCTCACAAGAGTTAATACCGTATTTAGCATTAATCTCGTCTACTAAGGACTCAACAAAGAGATGACGGGCCTCTAAGCCTTCTTTTTCAAAATCACGTAAAATCATCATGAGCTCTGCTTGCTCAACATTACCCATTACATCATGAACGTGATAGAAACCTTGGCGTCCCTCAGTAGTTTCAGGAGCTTCTTCCTCAGGTAATCTATTAATAAAATCAGCTGCCATTTTTAATGCATTCTTGAGCTTGCCACAAGCTACAGCAGTATGAACTACCTTGCCCTTAAAGATAATCTTTGCACCCTCGGCATTAAAGGTAGCAACGTCAAGTTCACCCCTTTCACAGCCATCAACAGTAACAGCAAAGTCGCAATCAATAACATCAAGGTCTAAGTACTTGGTAGAACGACCAATTTCCTCATCAACAGAGAAAACAATAGTAATTGGGCCGTGTACCACACGGTCATCCACTAAACGCTCAACCAAATGCATTAATACAGCAATACCAGCCTTATCATCGCCACCTAATAAAGTAGTACCATCAGTTACGACAATATCTTCACCCAAGTGGTTAGCCAGCTCAGGGGAAATTTCATGATCAATCACATCACCAGAGGCTAATTCAATGCCATTACCTTTATATTTTTCCACTAAGGCAGGCTTTACATTAGCGCCTGAGGCATCAGGGGCAGTATCAAGGTGAGCAAGTAAACAAAGACGCTCTTTATTCTCATAGCCTTGTGTGGCTGGAACTTTAGCGATAATTACGCCTTCTTTAGTTTGAATAGGCTTGAGCTTAAGATTAGATAATAAATTTAATAAGCGAGCGCCTAATCTTAGCTGGCCAATGCTAGATGGCTTATCTTGACTAGTAAAGTCAGCTCTAGTATCAAAAGCAACTAAATCGATAAAAAGCTTTAAAAGATCATCGTCTTTAATCTTAGCTTCTAAGGCCTTCACATCACCTTTTTGCATCAGCTCAAACTCCCAACAATTACAAGATCACATATCTTGCTCAAATAAGAACACTAAACCTCATTAAGAGCTATAAGCTTTTAATAAGGTTTGCCCCCATATTCTGTCTAATTTGCAAATCAGCAGAATTTGCTCTGTACTCTACCATAAGTAGACCCTAATAAGGATCTTACCTATTAATAAGATGACTATTTTAGTCGAATCCCTACTATCAAAGCCTTAACATTATCGTAAAAGTTTCTAAGGCTTAGCTACAGTTATTGCTCGCAAGGTAAGAGCTTTAAAGCGATTGCTATAAAGCAGGAGCTTTAATGCGCCTATGATAAAGCGAGCGCAATAAAGCGCCCGCTCCTTGCTTTACTCTCTTGCTAAAGCCTCAATTGGATTAAGCTTTGAAGCTGAGCGAGCTGGCATAAAGCCAAACGCAATACCAATGGCTGATGAGGTTAATACAGCAGCAATAATAGAGAACATAGAATATGACAGAGTAATAGCAGGCACAAAATGCATTATTACTTGTCCTACTATATAAGAGAGAATTACACCTAGTAGTCCTCCCAACATACAAACCATTACTGCTTCTATCAAGAATTGTGACAAGATATCAGACTGTCTTGCGCCTACAGCCATTCTAATACCAATTTCTCTGGTTCTTTCCGTAACCGACACCAGCATAATATTCATTACACCGATACCGCCCACTACTAAGGAAATTACCGCAATAGCAGAAATCATAATAGTGAAAGTTGAAGTAGCACTCTCAATTGACTTCATAATGGTATCGGATGATTGCATAAAGAAGTCTTGTCGGCCATGACGTGAGATTAGCAAAGACTTAATAGAACTCTCAGCTACAGGAGTAGAAAAGCCTTCTTTAATACGTACTACTATAGATGATAGATAGTTTTGGTTAATGAGTCTGGTCATTACCGAGGTATATGGCATAAAGATATTAGGATTTTCACCTCTAATAACAAAAGAGTCTGTCTTAGCTAAAATGCCAATAACTTTAACTGAGATATTACCTACAATAATATTCTTACCCAAGGCACTTTCCGTTGGAAAGAATAGCTTAGCAGCATTATCGTCAATTACACCAACTTGAGCTCTATCTTGTAGCTCTTGATTACTAAAGATACGACCCTCTTTAACCTTTAAGCCATAGACACGGAATAAGTCTAAGGATACACCTTGTGCCATAGCATTAGACTCTTGTGCTCCTCTTCTTAATAAGGCATTAGTTTGCACAGAAGCTGATACCGAATCGACAAAGGGTTGACCTTGCAATACTACTAAATCTCTAGGAGTAAGCGATTGTACTCTTCCCGAGCGTACATCACCCATTCTTTGTCCTGGATATATAGTAATAGTATTGGTTCCCATAGCCGCAATATTAGCAATAATCTTTTCTGATGCACCTCTTGCTAATGCTACTACTGATACTACAGCCATAATACCAATGATAATGCCTAACATAGTAAGTAAGGTACGCATACGATTAGAGAGCATAGCTCTATAAGCCATGATAAATGCTTCTTTAAAGCGATCTAAGTACGAACTCCAAGTTAAAGACCATTGTTTTTTTACTAAGCTGGTACTTAAAGGAACGCCAGTCGTATTAGCACTACTGTTGTCCTTATGGATATCTCCATTAATATCCTTTATTTGCTCATTGATGGTATCTGACTTAATAGAGCCATCCTCAATAGCAATTACTCTACGAGCACAAGCGGCAATACGAGGATCATGGGTAACAATAATAACAGTATGACCTTGAGCATTAAGCTCTTGTAAGGTTTTCATTACATCTTGACCTGATTTAGTATCAAGAGCACCTGTAGGCTCATCTGCTAAAATAATCTGCCCACCATTCATAAGAGCACGAGCAATAGAAACACGCTGCTGCTGACCACCTGAGAGTTGTGATGGCTTATACTCAGTACGCTCATCTAATCCTAATGAGCCTAATAACTCTTTAGCCCTCTCATCACGCTTATGTTTACGTACTCCTGCATAAACAGCAGGAACTTGTGCATTTTCACGAGCACACAAATGACCTAGCAAGTGATATCTTTGGAAGATAAAACCAAAAAAATCACGACGCAATGCCGCCAACTCATCAGGAGCCATATTAAGAGTATCTTGGCCCATAACCTTATAGCTACCTGAGCTAGGGTTATCCAAACAACCAATAATATTCATTAATGTTGACTTACCAGATCCTGATGGGCCAATAATAGCTACCATTTCGCCTGCTTTCACTGTCAAATCAATACCATGAAGAACTTCTACCATGGTTGCGCCTGACTGATATGAGCGTCGCACATCTTTGAGCTCTAATAAGACATTATCAGCCATTACTGTCTCCTAAAGAAAGCTTTCTACCTACCATCATCACACTACTTTTATTAACTCTTTAGTACATTCTTGGGCCACGACGTGCAGCTGCGGCTGAGAAGGCTGCGGTAGCCACATCATCACCAATAACTAAAGGAATAGAAATATCGAAGTCTTCATTCTTTACTTCTATATACTGATCATCACGCACACCAATTTCGACAGTTTTAGGAGTTACTTGACCGTTGATCAGCTGATATACAGTAGCTTTATTATCAGAGGACTCATTTTTAACAGCAGCAATAGGAATTGCTTTTACCTGGGAGGCTTTAGCAATAGTAATCTCTACCTCAGCTGTCATATCAATACGTAATACTCCATCCTTATTATCAACGTCTAACAAGGCGTTATAGTAGATTGCCTCAGTGCTAGAACTACTGCTTTGATTAGTACTAGTTGAACTTTCAGCAGAAGCTGGGGCTGGATCAATGGAGCGCAATTTGGCATTAAAGTAGCGATTAGGCAGTCCCATAATAGTAAAGCGGCACTCCATATCAGGCTGAACTTTTACCACATCGGCCTCAGAAATTTCCGCCTCAACAGTCATGGTCTCTAAATCAGCCAAGCGCACAATAGTAGGAGTAGTTTGGTTGGCATTTACAGTTTGACCTTCTTCAACAGGAATAGCGTAGACCGTACCATCCATAGGAGCCACGATCTTGGTATAGCCAAGATTAGTAGTAGCATCATCAACGCTAATAGCTGCCTGTTCATATTGAGCCTGTAAAGCATCTAAATCAGCTAAGGCCATTTCATATTGCGCAGTAGCCTGTTGAGCACTTTGAGTAGAGGTAGCTTGTTTCTTTAACAGATTTTGCTGACGAATATGTTCAGCTTTAAGCATAGTAATTTGTGCTTTTTTAGATCTGATTTGAGCATTAATCAGGCTTTGCTCAGCCTTGGCACGGCGTAAGTTATTTTCCTGAATCTCTGGATCAATTTCACAAAGCAAATCTCCAGCTTTAACCTTATCGCCTTTAGCTACATACAGCTTTTTAATCTGACCAGATACCTGGGCACCAACATCTACCGATACTTTGCCAGCAATAGTTCCAGTAGCATAAACCTTTTGCTCAATATCTCTAATGAGAGGAGTAGCACTCATGTAAGTAGGAGCTACTTCCTTGGTCGCATCATAGACAAAGTATCCTACTAAAGCTAATACTAGAGCGCCCAACACTCCATATTTTATGACTTGCTTTCGTTTCATAACGCTACTCCGCACACGTTAATCAAAGATAATTACCATCTAATAAATTAAATAATCACACACAACTACAATGATTTTGCTTTAGTGAATCATTGCTATGAATATTTAAGGCGATCAATATTAGCAAAACTAATTAGCTTATGCTAACTAATTTGGTTTCTGGCTCTTATTAAACACTAAAGATCGCAATTAATTACTCTATAATCGGCTTTTATCTGCGATTTTTTGTATAATTGCCAGCTCTAATTAATTTTAGGTTTGTACAATTAGCCTTTGCTTAGGAGATAAGCGCCTCTTATGATCACCTTTGTATTGCAATCACAAAGAGAAAAATCACTCTTACGTCGCCATCCTTGGATCTTTTCTAAAGCTATTGATAAGGCCATTGATAGCAAGACTAAACAAGAGGTTGAGCAAGGTAATATTAAGTCTGGTACTTTATGTAAAGTAGTAAGTGCTGATAATACTTTCTTATGCTACGCCCACTATTCCCCAAGTTCCCAAATTGTATTACGTGCTATCTCCTTTAATGAGCAAGATTTTATTGATTACGATTTTATTAAAAACCGTATTTCTCAAGCTATTGCTCGTAGAGCTCCGCTCTTTATTCGAGGCGACAAGGGAGTACGCTTAGTAAGTGCTGAGGGCGACTACTTAGCAGGTTTAATTGTTGACCGCTTTAATGATGTCATTTGTGTAGCCATCTCTAGTGCGGGTATGGAGTCCATGTATGAGTATATTTTTAAAGCTCTACATGAGTTAAACCCAGATTGCTACTTATATGAGCGCTCTGATGCTAAATCCCGTCGCAAAGAGAACCTTCCTTTACGTGCAGGATTAGTTGACCCTAGCGATTTATCCAAGAACTATAATCTCAAAGACGGCAAGGGCCGTGCCTTAAAGGATTCTAAGCAGATTACTCAGGTGCAACGTATTGGTGCAGCTGAAGGCCAAATGATTGAGCTTGATGAGGCTATTGCAGATACCTTATTTGTTTTAGAGCGTGGCTTAGTTGAGATCCCTATTGATGTTAAACATGGCCATAAGACTGGCGGCTACTTAGATCAAAGACAAAGTCGCTACCATCTTTACGAATTATGCTCAAGCATGAAGGCTTTAAGTGAGAATGGTAAAACAGGCCCTAGCGTCCTGAACTGTTTCTCCTATACAGGTGGTTTTGGCTTACTTGCTCTTAAGGGTGGCGCTAAAGCTGTCTACAATATTGATGTCTCAGAACACGCCCTTAATGCTGCTCGTGAAGGTGTAGTGCACAACCATTTAGATCCAGGTCGTTGCAAATTCATTAAGCAGGACGTTTTTGAGTACTTACGTCAGGAAATTGCTAAAGGCACCAAGTTTGACATAGTCATCTTAGACCCACCTAAATTCGTTGAAAATAAGAGCAATCTCCTCTCTGGCTGCCGTGGCTATCAAGACATTAATCGTCTTGGATTACAGCTAGTGCGCCCAGGCGGTCGCCTCCTTACTTTCTCCTGCTCAGGCTTAATGACAGAAGATCTCTTCCAAAAGATTATTGCTGATGCCGCTTTAGATGCTAAGGTAGACGCTCAAATTATTACTACCCTACGACAAGATATTGATCATATTGTATCTCTCCCTTGTCCTGAGACCTTCTACCTCAAAGGCTTTGAGATCCTAGTTAACTAGTTAGCTAGCCAGCCAGCCAGTTAGCAAAAAAGCTATACAGCTAGCACTTTTACCCTCCCCTAAGGACAGCCATTAACAGCTAACAACTCCTTAGGGGATTTTTTATCTTTAATAACGACTAACTCAGCAGTTACCTCACATCAGCAGCTGATTAACAAGGGTGATCTTAGAGCTTCTATATATTACTTGGTGATAGTACAGCCCTATTTGGCTGTCATAGGCATTGTCTTTGGGCATAAGTAAGTACAGACATTTGTCCATAAGATAAAATCACCGCTCCTAAGCCATTACCAACTCTGATTGTATGGGTAGACCATACTATTAAGACCCAATCTTTAGCTCACGCCCTTATGCCTATTCACCCTACGTCTATGTTCCTTAGCATTAGCTACCGCCTTTACTTAACTATATCGTTGGATAGGTACTATTAATAATATTTTGGTGCTACTACTAGCGTAGTATGTAAAGCCATTTATCCGCCAGATAGCATCTCTGATGGGCACAGTCTCATATAAACCTTTAAAGGACTTAGGCCGTACTTATTGCGGTCCAATATTGAGCTAATGTCCCCATGATAGTTTATAGCCCTTCCCCTATTAGCCATTAGCACTTAGCTCTTACCAGTGCCTTTACTTAAGCAGAGATTTTGCCTTGTTCTAACTATGAATAATATTTTGGTGCTACTACTAGGTAGTACTTGAAAAGTACTTATTTAAACCGCATTTTAATATTATGGCTCAATGGCTTTACTTACCAATGTTTGCTCGCTTAAGGAGTACTCTTAATGGACAATATTAATCCCCTGCTAAAACTAGGAGATCATCTCATAGCTAGACGTGTTGGCTATACCCACCACGGACTTTATTTAGGAGATGGCAATGTTCTTGAGTATCTCATGAACGAGGGAGTAACTATTGTGCCTTTATCAAGCTTTGCCAATGGTCATGAAATCTTTATTAGAGAGCATAAAAATGCCCGTTACCAAGGCATACAAGCAGTAAATCGTGGTATGTTGCGCTTAGGTGAGAACCACTACAACCTGCTGACCCGCAATTGTGAGCATTTTGTTAATTGGTGTATTGAGGGTATAGAAAGCTCTCGCCAAGTAGACAACTTAATCCTCACTATTATTCCTTTTTACTCTATTTTCCAAAAATCAGACTTCCTTAGAGGTTGTTTGAAAGTTGTTTTTGATGATCCTAACTCCTTAGACCAAGCTTTTGCCCGTATTAATGCCTCTAAAAAGAGTGCCTATGATCCAATAGAGCGTGCCAAAGAGCTTAGTGAGGATATTTTTGGCTCCAATAAGCTCAATATCGTAAGTATAGCTTCTTTAATTACTACCGCCTCTCAGCTCTCTAAAGAGTATGCTCAATGGGCTAAGGAAAAACGCCATGGCTCCAATAATTTGTTAAAAAGCTCCTTAGAACTCTCTGCCCAAGCTATTGATAACTTAAACAATAAGTTAGGCGTATCGTTTTATACCCAAGAAAACCAAAGTACCACTGACAGCCCTATTTATGCTGGTAACAACAGTAAACTACAAGGCATCAAAGATACCCTTAAGTTAATTAAACACGTTAGTGACTTTCTCAACCTCAACAAAAGCGAGGCTGACCCAGCCCCATCAGCTACTCCAGAGCCAAACAGCATGGCTACCCCAGTTAGCACCGCAACCTCGCCCGCCCCTAGCGCTCATGCAGCGCTAGTTGCACCTGCTGCTAAGGTTGCCGCTACCGCTTCATCTGTTGCCACAGCAGCTACAGCAGCTGCTACAGCTGTCGCTACTGCCTCTACAAGTCAGGATCCCCATAAGGCAATCAAGCATGCTAGTGGTTAAATTGAAAACCCATTGCACATAAACAGATTGATTTGGTAGTATGCAGGGCATGAATAATAACAAAAATTTTTGCCCTGCAACTGCCAAAATTGTACAGCAATTCAGGGAGTCTATTAATAGTCAATTCATCGATAAATGTAGTCAAGCTATATCTCGTGAAAATACTTCGTATTGGCTCAAACGATGTCTTGTTGTTGTCAAAGCTATGACCTGTAATTCTGTAAAAGAAATTGCAGAAAGTGTCTTATTATCTACTAGAAGTGTAAGAACAGTTCTTAAAGCTATCATTGGTGGAGATTTTGGCGTTATTTTGCGAACAAATGCAGGAGGGCGTAAAAAGAAGGAATGCTCTGCTGAGGTTTATCATTTGATTGATGCTTTGTTTGGTCTTCGTCCTGATGACTTAGTAAATGCTGGCTTTTTCCATAATTGTGAGCTTGAAAATAGTTTGAAAGGCAGGCAGACATGGACTATCGCTTTGTTAGCTAAAGCAGCTTGTACAACTTATTATTTCATGCAAAAGTGGCTAAAAAACAACAATATTAAGCTTACAGAAAAGAGTTCCTACTGTGTAAGTGATGATGCTCTTTATACTGCAAAAATGCGATATATTGATTATTGTTATAAGCAGGCTGAGGCTGATGGCTATATAGTTTTATGTTTTGATGAAAAGCCAACCATTGCAATTCATCATATTGATAGCCATTTAAATGATGGTGGATATGTATGTCCAAGCTCACGTTATGAAAGGCTTGGCACAACAAATTTACTTGCTCTTTTACGTCCTGCAACAGGACAGGTTATTGCTGAACTTAGTGATAAAAAGACCGCACAAGATATTATGGACTTTATATCTAAGTCTATTAGTCGACCTGAGTTTGCTGGCCGCAAGATTATTATAATTATGGACAATTTATCTGTTCATAGAAAGGCAGAAGTTGATTTGCTTAATAAATATGAAAATTTGACTATCACTTATACACCAACTAACGCTAGTTGGGCTAATTTAGTTGAATGTTTCTTCTCGGTCTTTAATAAGCAATTCCTTTCAAGATCTAATGGATGGACAAGTCGCACTGAATTTATTAATGATGCTTAGGAACTGTAACAAATTAAATTGATCTTTTAAAACCCCTAATTCTATAGTTCCACTGAGGAAACTCACCAATAGGTTCAATATCAATATTACTCATTTGTTCATCAGTAATTTTAATGCCTGTATTGT
>NZ_JALKIM010000094.1 GCF_023050945.1 Anaerobiospirillum sp. NML120448
GTGACCCTAATCACATATATCTATATAAAAGGTTAAAATAGTGTAGTTTTATTAATATTCAAAGTTATCGATAATAGCAATGATTATAGGCTGTTTGTTCGCTAACACCAAATTGGCGGTCTATATGGCATAGCAGTATGCGACTTAGTGCCCATATTTTTAAAAAAGTTAACATCTATACATTGAAGAACTCTAGGAGCATCCTCTAGTAAATCCTTATACAAGCTACGAAAATCTGAAATTTGACAAGCATCATAGATGCTATTTATCTCTGTATAGGTGCTTTTAAATTTGCGCCATAGACCTTCATACAAAGAGAACACATCCACTATCTCACCGAGGTATGACTTGTACTCAAAACACTCGCAAAGCACCACATTACCTTGCCCTACTAATTCAATTAAATTTTTGATTTTGGCAAGCTTGGTAGAAAACAACTTAGTTAATTTTTGTAATAAGTTGTAGATTATATTCAAATAATGTTGGTACTCCTTAACTTGATTAATTCTAGTAAAAGACAATACCAACCTTACAAAGTACTTAGCTATAGGTAAGATAGTACAATTTAAGGAATAGGAGTAGATATTTATAATCCAAATTAAAGCACCATTAATAAACAGAGTGTTGTAGCATATGTGCTTACTAATGAATTGGTCGTAGTTGTAGTTTTGCAATAAACGCTTATAAGCAACCAAGACAAGATAATTTGAGTTGCTAAACTCAAATTTATAATTAAAAGGAATACCCACACTGCTTAAAGACTTTGCAAAATCTTCTTTAGTGGCTAATTTGCTATAAGGAACAGCAACTCTAATATATTGATTCATGTTTCTAGCAAAAAAAGCCAGTAAAGTTTCATACATGCATTTATAGAAACTCTGGTTTAGCTCAATGCTATCCTCATTATTGAGCCGAACATTGCTTGAAGCTCCTGCTAAGTTTAACTTTAAGTCCTCAGGTACATTATCCAAGTTAGATATGATGTACTGACTAAAAGCAATAATAGGATTCAAGCAGATGTTCTGAAACTGACTAAACAACTTATTTTTAGAGAAAACAAAGTTTTCTAATTTTTCATTTAAGAACTTATCAAGTTCTGTTGTTTTTTCTACAAACTCTTTGCTAAGTTGAACAATCTTTTGGCAATCTTGAAGATAGCTAATACAGGTTTTGTTAAGCAATAATTGCTCTGCCTTGCTAAGATTAGAACTATCAGAACCATCCCTTGCAGGTATATTACGAGTAAGGCTATCGGCAATCTCTTGATCGTAGTTATTTGTCTTGCGTAACAAGTTAGACATATAGTTATCTTCATAGAGAAGATTAATATCACCTTGTAAATCCAAGATCAAAACTAAATGCTCAAAGCAAGCTTGATGACACTCAATCAACTTAATGAAAGTCTCATCCTTTAATAAAAGCTCATAAGCAGGATAAAGAGTTTTTACCAAATCTTCGCCACAATAAGATAAATCAAAAGCAAAACTTAATTTCGAACCTGGCTTAATACCATTAGCGATGTAAATACATCTAAGGTAATAATTATTATAGAGCTCTACCAATTCAGATATTACGCAGAACATGTCAAAGTAGACATTGAGCTTGCGACTAAAAACAATTGGCTTAGGATCATTAATTACTTCATAAGCTAGCTTTTCATTGATCGCATAAATCTTATTATGACTGTCTCTGTATCTACGTTTTAACCATATGATCTCTCCGCAATCCTCAACATCATACTTAGATCCTTTATTGATAGGATAAGGCAAGGTTGGAAATGCATGATTAAGACTCTGATAGTAAGACATTACAGAGTTTACAATGGCTTTAAAATCAACCACACTAGGGTTGCTTAGATTAACATCATCAAATGATGGGGCAAAATTAGCACAAATATCAAAAACACTTTGTGGAATAGAACCTAACATTCCATTCACAATCTCTTGCTCATAAGAGTAATAATCAGTAAGACACTTAACTAGATTGACATCAGCGCTCAGGAATGAATTGACAACAATCAATATTTTAGATTGCAAATCAGAAAGATGCTTAAAAGGCTCATAGAGATTGAAATAGTAGTACTCAACCTCCCAACTATTTCTTTTGTTAGTACAATGATAGTGCGGCTCTAATGCATAAAACAATTGTACAAAATAGCCAATATATTGATACAAAGCATCAATACGCCCTACATAATCCTTAACTAGCATATTACAGTCATTAAAGTAAGATGCGTTAATATGCAGTCCTTTAAAGTTTTCTTCAAAAGCAAGACAAGCATCTAAAGCGTTATTATGCAGGCGCACAACATCATCGCTATTAACTTTCTCTAAAGCCTTATAATGAGAGCGCAAATCATCGCAGCTATAGCGCTCAAACATATACTGACGGCGCTGGGCAACCAACAATAAATGCATGCCTAACAGATCAATAATTTTTAGCACTTGCAAACCTGAGTCAAGCTTACTATCGATATTGAAATAGTTGACCTCTTTAGAGGTTGGAGCCTCTTTATCTGTTTCGGCCTGTATTTTCTTACTAGACTCTATCTCACTAAATCCCAAAGGCTTAGTACTTGAAATAGTATCTTGTGCCGCTTGACTGGTTAAGATTTTATTTTTGTTTAAAACGCCAAACTCTGTCCACGAAGGGAGTACCAAATCAAGGCCAAATGGATGCAGATTCTGGTTAAAACTTAGTAAAGTACTTACAAAGACTTTAGGTGAGCAAGGAAAATCTTGCTTTTTAAAAGCCTTAATAAGGACATCATCTTTGATATCCCCATTTTGCTCAAATAAAACATTGTAAGACCTAACAGGCATATCCTCATAAGCCTTAATTTTATTAAGCTTGCTTTCAGATATCTTGGGTATAGCTTTAACCATAGTGAAACAAGCAGTTGCCTTATAGTAGTAAGCAACTATATCGCTATAATCTCGCTTTTTCTTACTTATATTTTGAGGTTTAAACTCGTCACAATAGAGTTTAATATCATTATCTTCGAGAACTAAACTCTTAAAGCTCTCAAAATCACTTTTAGTGCCTTCAATACAATACTTACGATAGCAGGTGTTAACCTCATCGAATAATCCCAACTCAAACAAACGCAACATAACTCTTAATTGAGCATGACACCACTTCATAATGACTACCTACTGCTTAATTATTACATGAATGATTGAACACAAAAGCACCAAATCCTATTACCAAGAACTGCTTGACCTATTAGATTAGCTCTCAAAGGATATATGCTTGTTATCCAATAATTAAGTATTTTGCCATATTGGTCGATGCCAATAAAGTTCTTTTACTGCCCTAATCCAACTTCATGCCAGTCTCAAGGCAGGTATAGTTGTAATCGAACTTTAGAGCTATCTCCATCCCCTATGATAGCTTGTTGATGAAAGATCTTACCTCCATCTAATATGGTCAATTTAGGAACTTTTCTTTTTTTCTTGAACTTAACCAAATAAATAAAAGAAAGCTTACAGCAGGATGAAGCCTTAATCCCTGAGCTTAAAAAAGCTTAGACCTTACAAAGATCTAAGCTTTTGAATAGGAACCTACACGGTCATTTAGCTATTAGCAGTGCTCTTTTTGGCACGAGTGCTAGAGCTTGTTCTGCTAGTAGTACGTGCTATAGCGGCCTTTTTCTTTGGTTTGGCCTCAGTTAGCTCGGCAGCGGCGGCTATCTTGCTAGCATCATCAACTTTAGCCTTAGTTGAGGCAGTGGCGGCTACCTTTTTAGCCCTACTTTTAGTAGCAGTAGCCTGGGTAGTTGTTTTGGCATTGGCATTAGCATTAGCCTTGGTTGTGGCCTTTGCTGCGTCATCAGGCTTTGCTTCAACCTCTGCCTCAGGACATGCCTTTGCATGGGTATCTGAGCTAGCAGTGGCATCAGCTGCGGGTGGCCTTTTTCTTTGGCTTGGACTCAGCTACCTTAGTAGTGTCGGCAGCCTTATCTGCCTTGGCTTTGGTTGCGCTTGTGGCGGCACCCTTTTGAGCTTTGCTCTTGGTGGTGGTAGCCTTGGCATTTGACTTGTCTGTAGGGGCCAAGTTTAAGGATTCACAAATTTCATTTACAATTGTCAGCCTGTCCAGATTTAAAACCCGCTGCAACTTCTCATAATCAAGCAAGTCCATTTTTGCTGATACTAAATTAATGAAGCGTACATTGGTTTGAGTAACCCCTTGTTCACGAGGTCTTCTACGTGATCTAAGACCAGAAAGTTCATATTGCTCATCATTATTAAAAAACTTACTATCATCTGCATAGATTATAGAAGCGATCTCTACACCAAAAAAATGATCAACTACTGACAATTGAGGTGAAGATAAGCGCTCTTCACCTGAATCAAGAACATTGAACATATACTCTTTGCTAATTGAGGCATAGTCTTGATTATTAAAATAAGGAATTTCCTCATTAGATGTAGTGCCAAAATTTTTAAAGTAATTGATATCTAAGCATTGAAGAACTTTAGCAGGATTATCTAACAAATCCTTATACAAGGTAAGAAAACCTGAAATTTTACAAACATCATGTATGCTACTTAACTCCTTATAGGTGCCCTTATATTTGAGCCAGAGACTTTCAAACAAAGAGAACATTTCAACCAGCTCAAAGAAATATGATTGGTATTCAAAACACTCACTAAGTTGCACATTGCCTTGCTCTACTAATGCAGTTAAATTCTTGATTTTGGCTGGATGAGTAAACAATAACCTTTTTGAGTTGTGCACCAAGTTGTAGATCATATTTAAATAATCGTGGCACTCATCAAGTTGCTTATTTGAACTCAGGGACAAGACAAGTCTTACAAAGTACTTAACCATAGGGATGATAGTAAATTTTAAGCTTTGGAAGTACTTGCTAAGAATACCCATCAAAGCATTATTCATAAAAAATGTGTTATGACAGATTTGCTGATAAATAGATGGATCATAGTCATAGCTTTGCCAGAAACGCTTAAAAGCCATCATGTTAATAAAGTTTGAGCTTCTAAACTCACTGGACTTCTTAAAAACAATGCACACACTGTTTAATGACTTGGCAAAATCTTCTTTAGTAGCTAATTTTGTATAAGGAATATTCTCTTTAACAAAGAGATTCATGTTTTTAGCTAAAAAAGCCATCCAGGTTTCATACACACATTGATAGTAATTTTGCTCAACTTCAGCATCTGGCCCTTGCTCTGATGGGAGGACATTGTTTAGCTTCAAGTCCTCAGGAACATTATCCAACTTATAAGTCAGGTATTGACTTAAAAATGCAATAGGATTCAGGCATAATTTCAGTAAGGTGCCTAAGGTCTGATTTCTACCTGACATGAAATCATCTATTTTGGCATCTAAGAACTTATCAAGCCCTGTTGTTTTGTTTAACAACTCTTTGCTAAGTTGACAAAGCTTGTGGCAATCTTGAAGATAGCTAATGCAGGTTCTATCAAGCAATAATTGCTCTTCCTTGGTAAGATCAGAGCTATCGCTGGCATGATTATCTTGAGCAAGACTATCAGCAAACTCTTGATTGTAATTATTGGTATAATGCAACCAGTGAGACATATAGCTATCTTCATAGAGAAGATGAGTCTCGCCTCGTAAGTCCAAGATTACAACCAAATGCTCAAAGCAAGCTTTATGACACTCAATTAATGCTTTGAAAGTCTCATCCTTGAACAAGCGCTTATAAGTAGGATAAATTACTTGTACAAAATCTTTGCCACAATAAGTTAAATCAAACGCAATACGATAGTTCGAGCCTGGCTGAAACTCATATGTAGCATTACAAATTGTTCTAAAGTAATAATTATTGTAGAGCTCTACTAAGTTAGATATTATGCAGAACATATCAAAGTAGGCATTGAGATTTCTGCTAAAGACCATTGGCTCAAGATTATTAACTAACTCCTCAGCTAGCTTCATATTGATACTTTCCAAGGAAACATCGTTATCTTTACGTTGTAGCCAACCTAGATCACCACCATCCTCTACATCATATTTAGAGCCCTTTTTAATAGGATAAGGCAAGGCTATAGCTGCATTATTAAGACCCTGAGAGTAAGACATGACAGAATTTACAATGTCTTCAAAATTTACTAAACGAGGGTGGCTCAGAGTAGCTTTAGCAAATGATGGTGCAAAATGAGCACAAACATCATAAATACTTGATGGGATCAAAGATACCACCTGGCTAAGAATCTTTTGCTCATAAGATGTAAAATCACTAAGAACCTTAATATTATTCAAATCAATCTCAATTAAATTATCGAC
Organism: Anaerobiospirillum sp. NML120448; assembly: GCF_023050945.1. Taxonomy (GTDB): domain Bacteria; phylum Pseudomonadota; class Gammaproteobacteria; order Enterobacterales; family Succinivibrionaceae; genus Anaerobiospirillum. Next base: position 6,274 of record NZ_JALKIM010000094.1, read on the forward strand.
ATTAATCAATAATTTAGCTTGCAAATAAGAAAGATGCTTAAAAGGCTCATAGAGATTGTAATAGTAAAACCCTACCTCCCAGCTATTAGCAGCGTTAGTACAATTATAGTGCGGCTCTAAGGCAGCAAACAATTGACAAAAATAGCAAAGATATTGATACAAAGCATTATGAAAAGCAACATAGCTCTTAACAAGAGGATTCAAGTCATTATCTTGGCCTTTGTTGTTAAGAAGCTCCTTTTGTGCCTCTTCAAAAGCAATGTAAGTTGACAGAGCATTATTGTGCAAGCACACAATATCGTTGCTATTAACGTCAGTTAGCACCTTATAATTGGAGCGCAAATCATCCTTTCTAAAGATATCAAACATATACTGACGGCGCTGGGCAACCAACAATAAATGCATACCTAAAAGATCAATAACTTTTAGTAAGCCCAAACCCGAGTCGAGCTTACTGTCGATATGAAAATAGTTGATCATTTTAGGATTTGAAGCCTTTTTTAATACTTCACGCTTAGATTTTGTCAGAGCATCTTGCGCTTCTTTACAAGTTAATTTTATATTTGCAGAGCCAAACTCCTTCAATCTAGGGATTCTAAAATTATCGTCAATTAGGTACTGATTAAGGTTAAAACTTAAGAAATTACTTACGAAGGCTTTAGGCGATTTAGCAAAAACATGATTGTTAAAAGCGCTAATAACAACATCATCTTTGAGCTCACCATTTGGCTCAAATAATACTTGGTAGTAATTAGCTGGCATATCATTGGTGACAGCAATCTTGTTTAATTTACCATCACTGTCATTTAGCAATGCTTTAAACATAGTAAAAGCAGCAGTTGCATTATAGTAATGGTTCACTGCATCGCTGGCATTAATGTCGTTTTCATTGGATTTTTTAGACTTCTTGACATCGCAATAGAGTTTAACATCATCGTTTATCACTAAACTTCTAAGGTGATCTAGCGCACTGATAGTGCCTTCAATAGAATAATTACGATAGCTGGTATTAATCTCGTCAAAAAATCCCAACTCGAACAAATGCGACAAAACTCTTAAATGAGCCTGATACCATTTCATAAGGACTACCTGCTGCATACTTGTTAAATGAAAAAATGAATGAGCACCAAAGCACCAAATCTTATTGCCAGTAACTACTTAGCCTCTTATATTAGCGATCAAGGACTATGATTTCACACAAATATTTAAATACTTTGGTTCACGCAAAAGTCTTGTAGGCTAACTTAGGATGCACTTATTAGTGAGTTTATCTGAAATATAGTACATGCTCTAATTGCGAACAACATTTTTACTTAAACAATATTGTGCCATATATGGCAATTTCAAGAAAGTTTTCAACACTAATAATATCCCTATAACAGCCACTTATAGTTGTACTGACACCAAGCGAGGTATGGAAGTTCTAAGCTTACTCTTATGAGCCAATTGCTAACTGCTACCTACCTGTTTTGGTACTTTTATAAAACCCCCCACATCACAACAAGACATTGGCGTTTTAAGGATTACTGACATTAATCGACTTATGAAGGATAGATTAAACCTTGTTAGTTCAGACCTAACGAAAATCTACGGTTCAAATAGAGCTCCAGAGTGTCTATTTGAACCAATCTACACCACTGGTCTACGTCTGGATAATTCCTTTGCTGTCTAAGTATACAGAGTTCAAGATCATGCCAGCATCAAGGCAAGGATAGTTGTAAACAAAAATTTAAACCTCTTTCCAGGGCTAAATATATGAACTCTAATGCCTCTCCTCCATTATTGCCTATAAGAGTATTTTGCTTTAATTCTTCGCTCACTAAATATGCTTTACAACACTATATTGCGGTAGGCCAGTGCTTTAATCCTTGAGATTAAAAAAGCTTAGACCTTATCAAGATCTAAGCTTTTGAATATCAACCTACACGGTCATTTAGCTATTAGCAGTGCTCTTTTTAGCACGGGTGCTAGAGCTTGTTTTGCTAGTAGTACGTGCGGTAGCGGCCTTTTGCTTTGACTTTGCGTCTGTAGCCACTGTGGCCTCAGTAGCGTCAGCATTAGCCTCAGTTGTGGTGGCAGCAGCTACCTTTTTAGCCCTACTTTTAGTAGCAGTGGCTTTGGTGGTGCTTTTAGCCTTGGCCTTGGCATCAGCATTGGCCTTAGTTGTGCTATTGGCTGCGCCATCAGCCTTAGCTTCAACCTCTAACTCAGGACTTGCCTTTGTAGAGGTATCTGTACTGGCAGTTGCATCAGTTGTAGTAGCTTTTTTGGCTCTGGTGGCCTTTTTCTTTGGCTTAACATCAGTAACGTCGGTTGCATTGGTTGCCTCGTCAGCGCTGGCCTTAGTTGCGCTTGTGGCTATTTCCTTTGCGCCCTTGCTCTTAGTGGTTGGGGCCTTGGCCTTAGGTTTGACTGTAGAGGACTTACTCTTAGCTACAAGTGCAGCTTGTGGTTTGTAGCGGCATTGGAAGCTGATGAATCAACAATTTGAGTTGAGATTAACTTACTGTCGATATTCAATAGCTTATTAAGCTCACTATCGCTCATCAAGTGCAGTTTTTCTTTGACTAACTCGACCATTTTGCAAGTAACTTTGGTCAGCTTGCCTCTTGAGGAGATATTTTCCCATTTCAAGTGAACATAGCAAGCTAAATCACGATCCGCAGATGACAAACAAACTTTAAGATCTTCACCAAACAATTGCCCAACTAAAGGTTCAAGCGCATAATACCGCACACCATACAGATAATATGCAAAATTTTTAGTGTACTCATTATTAACGGTATGGTATTGCTCATTAATTAAGTACGGATAAATTGTACTTTCGTTCATGAAAATATCATGGAAGTATTTACCGTTAATTTGCATTAGGACTTTATGCGGTTCCTCTAACAAATCTGTGTACAGCGCTAAGAAATTTTCAATTTCACCATTTTTATAGACGGACTCAAGAGCTGGCTCTTTATCAACATACTGCTTACACAAATGACTTAACAAGGACAAAGAGTATACTACTTCTGATAGGTACGACTTATACTCGAAACTCTCAGACAATACCACATTGTCCTGATATGCTAAGTTCTTTAAATTATCCAGCTTAGCATCATGATTTTTGACGATACCTTTTAATTTAGACACAACATTGTAGACAGCATTATAGTAATCTATAAACTCAGTTACCTGCTTTACTCGCTTGATTTGCCATAAATGGTTGACAAACAATTTAACCATTGTAGCCATAAGCCAATTTACACAATTGAAATTAGAGCAAAGGAGCAAATACAAAGCACTATTAGCGAAGAAAGTATTCTTACAGATTTGCTTATTCATGGCTTGGTCGTGCTTATCTTTTGAAAAGCGACTGTAAGCCAACATGACGGAACTATAATGCTCTTGATGAAACAAGCTAGGCTCAATCAAAGTAATACTACTTAATGCTTTAGCAAACTCTTCTTTACTGGCTAACTTTGCGTAAGGCACAATACTTCTTGCATACTCATTAACATCATTAGCTAACACTACCATGAAAGATTCATACAAATCCTTATAGAACTTTTGGTTTACCTCATTGACCTGATAATCCTCAGGTGCAAGATCAGCATTAGGCATTAGGTCAGCAGGAACATTATCTAAGCTTTGAACTATGTAATGACTAAAAACATGAATAGGAGTAGAGCACAAGGTAAGTATAGAGTGCAATTCTTTAGCTTTCTCTAAAATACGACTACCTATAATGCCATCAAAGCCTTCAAAAAAATCCATTTTTCTAGTCAACAGCTCTTTGCCAAGACAGAGTATCTTTTGACATCCTTGTATCAGGCTAATGCAGGTCTTGTTAAGTATCAACTGCTCTGCTTTAGTGAGCGTAAGTTCCTGCTTAGTATTAAGCTTTTTAGATAGACTTTGAGCCAGTTCTTCATCATAAGTATCAGTAATATGTAACAGAGTAGACATATAGCTATCTGAGTAAAGAAGATTGCTCTGACCTTGCAGGTCTAATATTAAAGCTAATTCCTTAAAGCAATCCTTATGAGTCACAAGAAACTCTCCAAAAATTTCATCTTGCAATAGCATCTGATAATAAGGAAAAACACACTCCACCCATTTAATATCACTATAGGTTAAATCAAACTCTAACTCATCTTCTTCACTAGCTTTTGCATTAAAAATGGCCATTAAATAAGTGTGGTTAAAGGCCTCAACTAATAAAGAAGCAAAGCTAAACATGTCTAAATAGACATTAAGCTTGCGATTAAACTCAATAGAATCACATGTTCTAATGACACTCTTTACAAAGCAGAGCTTTCTCAGCTGATGTATTGTAATTTCATAATGATCATTATTCATTTGCAATAAGAAAGCTATATCGTTAAATTCCTGCGAATCAACGATGCCATTATCCTCTAAAGCAAATGGACTCAACTCATGAATAGGAGATGGTAAGCAAATCGTTGTTTCATTTAATCTGTTTCTATAAGACAAAACAGAGTTTACCACTTCCTCAAAATCGACCACACGAGGATGGATCTGCTCCTCATTATTAAACGGAGCAAAGTGTGCGCAGGTTTTATACAAACTTTGAGGGAGTGTTTTTACCATATGATTTAGTTTCCATTGGTCAGATGAGAGGCTCTTTTTAAAGCTCTCTACTACATCCTCGCTACCAAGAAACTCCACGATCTTTTTCAACAAAGAATCGTACGTCTCAGAAAGGTCGACAAAATACTTATGAATATCAAAGAAGTAAAAATTGACTCTCCAACTTGCGAATTTATTAGTTCCCAATGTTAATGGATTCAATGTTCCGAGCAGCTCATAAAAATAGCGCAAATAGTGATAAAGTGCTTCATAGCGCCCAATATATGCATTAACCGCAACATTTACCTCATGATCGCTCATTTGATTACTAAATAAGCTTTTAAGTGCCTTCTCGTAAGCTGAGCAAGCAGATACTGCATTGTTGTGCAAGAGTACAATATCTTCGCTCTTAACTTGCTCTAAAGCCTCAAAATTAGAGCGCAAATCATCATTTCTTAAGCACTTAAACAAATATTGGCGACGCTGTGCTACCAACAACAAATTCATGCCTAAGAGATCAATAAGTTTGAGCAAACCAAAGCCGTAATCCAACCTACTATCGATCTGGAAATAATTAATCTTTTGTGAGTCAGTTGGCTCTTCAATACAATAGCCTTGCGCATTTTCAAACTTGTCTGCTTTTGCTTCCTCACTAAACTCAAAATTGGAAAGATCAAACTCGGATATAGCTTGTGATGAAATAGTTGGGCGACTAATTGAACCATAAAAACAGTTTTTCTTGATATGCTGAATCTGAAAATCATTATCGAAGTAATACAAAGAGGGAAGAGAATCTAAGAACACATGAAAAAACTCACCAGGGTGTCCCCTAAAGACCTCATTATTAAAAGCAGCTATGAGGACATCGTCTTTAATTTTCCCAGAAGGCTCAAAGAGTTCTGTGTAAAAGTCTTCATACATGGTCGTAGCAGCATCAACTGTAATGAAAGGATCTTTTAAACTTGCAGTAATTACCTGGTATAAGGTCAGAATAGCCTTTGCGTTGTAGTACAACAGCAACAAACCATGATTGGAATAGCAATCCACTTTATAAGAAGTAAGAAAAACGAGACAGAAATCACGATATTCCTCTATCTCGTTGTTTAGCACTAACTCAATAAAGTGTGCTTGATCCTCTTCACTATCACTAATAGACCAGCGACGATAGCAAGCATTAACCTCGTCAAATAGTCCTAACTCAAACAAACGAGACATGACTCTAAAATGAGCTTGAAACCACTTCATTACAACTTCCCGCTTTATATTTTTTGAAGAAATTTACTAGCACAAGCTTACCCCATCTTACGGCCAAGAACCACAAATCTTATCCTTGATTCGATTAGCTTCTTGTGAGTATGCTTTTAGCTAAAAACCTAAACTTTGCCACCTGTATCAACAAAACCCAAACTCAAAGAATTGCAGTTAACCCAAGAGCTTAGGGCCCTTTATACCTGAACTCTGCATACTAAAGTAACCTCTAAACAACAAATTTTAATAAAACCCTATATATATCTTGTTTTCAAGGGACAAGACTAGAGGTTAACCTATTGTTAGGTAACCTCTACAATTTTTTGATA
>NZ_JALKIM010000095.1 GCF_023050945.1 Anaerobiospirillum sp. NML120448
CTTTAGCCTCTCTTGAGAATAAGTTATTTGGTTACTTTGATAAGTACAAAGCTCCAAATGATAAGTTCAAAAGTTTATGTTCTTTCAAATGTTTTAATACCTAATTATTTTTGTCGTTTACTATAATTATAGAAACTACAGCCTCCAGCCCGTCCCTGCTGCGCTTAATCACCAAAGCAAAACAACTAGGCTACTTTACCCGTATTGTTTTTATGATGCTAAACTCTCCACATCTTAACATCACTCGCATCAAACATAGAGTAAGCCTAGGAGGCCACTTTATTGATGATTTAACTGTGCAGCGCCGCTACGACCGAGCCATTAACTTATTGCCCCAACTAATTACCGCAGCCGATCACTTCCAGCTCTTTGACAATAGCACTCTGCCCCAACAAATCTTACTAAAGAAGGCCAACCTTGACCTCATGGTCAACACCGCCACCCTCTCAACCCTTGCCCCATCAGAGCAAGATACCATCAACCACCTCCTATCAAAGCTTAACCTCACCAAGCAAAGCTAACTGACGATTAGGCCAATCAACCAAGCACAAGCTGGCCAGGCTTTGGTAGGCTTGGCCTGCATAGGCCTAGCCTAGCCTTGCCAGAGCAAAGCTAGCCTGGCCATGCTGGTGGTTAATTTGAAAACTCATTACCTACTACTCTATAGATTTAACTTAGACTTAGCCTCGCATAGCGATTTGCAAAAAGCTTATTGACCCATTATGAGTTGATACGGGGACAATGTGCTTTCAATTTAGCTATTAGGCTAATTAAGCCCTGATAGCATAAAATCCCAAAGGTCTAAACTATACTGCCCACAAGTAAAGCCTCTAGCTTTTTTGCTTTTTACAAAAACAAAAAAGGCGGACTTACGCCCGCCTCTAAATATAAAGAGAGAGATATTGTTATTCTTTATTGACCTAACAAGCTAAGAGCAATAGTAGGACGCTGGTTAGCCTGAGCAAGCACTGATTGAGAGGCCTGCTGAATGATATTGTTCTGAGTAAGAGCAGCAGTCTCAGAGGCAAAATCAGTATCACGAATACGGCTACGTGCATCGGCCTCATTCTCAGAAATATTGGCCTGATTACGAATGGTGCTTTCCATTCGGTTCTGGATCGCGCCTAGCTCGGAGCGCTTAGAATCAACCTTTTGGATGAACGCATCGATATTTGCTAATGTTTTAGTTGCAGTATCAGCTGTGGAAACCTGCCATACAAATTGTTCTGTTTGAGCACTATCAACTTTTCTTTTTGCAATGCCTTTATCTGCTTGGAAGTTGTTACCTAGAACTTGAGAGTAAAGACCCGACATTGTAAAGGCACGAGACCAAGCAAGTGCTAAGGTATCACCAGCATTAGCGCCTACTTGGAAAGTAATCTTACCTTGGTTAGCACCACCAGGAATTAAACTTTTTCCACCAGTATTAGTTCTATTAGCACCATCAAGCACTGTTGCGCCAGCGAAAGTGGTTTGCTTAGCAATACGGGTAATTTCAGCAGAGAGCTTATCAACTTCTTGTTGAAGGGCAGCACGATCCTCGGCGGTATTGGTACCGTTGGCTGATTGCACGGCCAAAGTACGGATACGCTGGAGCATGTTGGTGGTTTCGTCTAAAGCACCTTCAATGGTTTGGGCAAGAGCGATACCATCGTTGGTATTACGATTTCCCTGATTTAAACCATTGATTTGGGAGGTGAGACGATCGGAAATTTGTAAGCCTGCAGCGTCATCTTTTGCAGAGTTAATTCTAAGGCCTGAGGATAGTCTCTGGTAGCTAACGTTGAGGCTATTGGTAGCATTGGTTAGCTTTCTCTGGGCATTGATCGAACTTACATTAGTATTAACGTAAAGAGCCATAACAATTCTCTCTTAAGCTGATGAAACAGCTATTTTCTAATATAAATACCACGACATGAAGGGTATTTATTTTGGTAAATAAAATGGCATTTGATATGCCCAAAACTATAGACCGAATATGATCTTGTACCTTGATTTCTAAAAAGACTTTCTATAGACCACACTATAGGCTGGTAAATGGTCTTTTTAGACAACATTTTTAATACGCAATATAAATGCCAGATTATTTAAAGCTGCCAATAAAGACCTAGTTCACTACTGCTTTTTAGTGTTTTGCGGTGCTTATAAACGACTCTATTTCAAGTAAAAAAATATGCCACATCATAGTAATAGTGGCTGCTAACACTAAGATTGACTTGCTATTGAAACTTTGAAGGATGGAATTTGGATTAGTGGCAGTAGTAGCCATGTGATTCTTTAGCCATGGCTTTGGCCGTGGTATTAGTTTTGGTCGGTACTTGCACTTGGCAATGGAGCTTGCTGGTGTTGCGTATTTTGCTGCAGTTGCTGTTGCTGCTGGTGTACTTGATGCTGTACCAGTGTTTTTACTAAGGATGGGTCGTCCATGATTCTGGCTATCCATGAGGCTGCTGATTCGCCTTTTTTAAGGCGCTTATTATTAGGAAGTAATTGCACAATTTCTTTGTTTTCCATATGGTGCAGCCTCTATCTTAATTTGGACAGTTCTTAAGGCTTTTAAGACTCTTAAGGCAACTTAACTGTTTTGAAATCTTGAGATGGCATTTTGGCTTGGAGTGCTTTGGCAAATTCCTCAGGAATAACCTCAGGACGGTCAGTTGCAAAGTTTACATAAGCAATGGTTGATTGCATGGCAAAGAGTACCTTTTGACTGTGCTTATCGATAACCTCTTGGTACATCTCAAGACTGGCTTTTCTTAAAGATACAGGAATGCAAGTTACGATTAACTCATCTTCAAGCTTAGCACCAGCTAAGAAACGAGCCTTAAGTGAAGACACTACAAAGCCCTTTTTATCTTCTTGTAAGTGTTCGCTTTGCTTGTAACCTAATACCTCACGCACAAAGTCTGTTCTGGTACGCTCGCAAAACTTTAAATAGTTAGCATGATAAACACGACCACCTACATCAGTGTCTTCATAATAAACACGAAATTCGCTCTTAAAGACCTCAAGATCACTCATTTATTACCCCTTCCTCTTGTTAGATCTTAATTATTGGCGTGGGCCATAGGTTCGTCAAATTTGTCGTATGCTTTATAAGTAGCAACACGGCCACGGCTAGAACGCTGAACAAAACCTTGCTGAATTAAATATGGCTCTACCACATTTTCTAAAGTTTCACGCTCATAACCTAAAGAAGCAGCTAAGCTCTCAATACCTACAGGGCCACCATTAAAATCATAAATCATGCAACGTAAATAAGCACGATCAAAGTCATCAAAGCCATCGACATCAATTTTTAAAATATCTAAAGCTTTATGAGCAATATCTTGGGTAATTACGCCATCACCCTTAACCTCAGCATAGTCTCTAACACGTTTTAACAAGCGGTTAGCAATACGTGGTGTACCACGTGAGCGTCTGGCCAGCTCCAGCGCACCCAGCTCATCAATATTGATTTTAAGCTTCTTAGCAGAGGCCTTAATAATAATGCTAAGTTCCTCTGGAGAGTAATATTGCAACTGGAGAATAATGCCAAAACGGGCTCGTAAAGGAGAGGTTAAAGTACCAGCTCTAGTAGTAGCACCAATTAAAGTAAAAGGCTGTAAACCAATTTGAATAGAGCGTGCCGATGGGCCTTCACCAGTAAGAATATCAACCTTGTAATCCTCCATGGCAGGATACATAAATTCTTCGATTACAGGGCTAAGACGGTGGATTTCATCAATAAAAAGCACATCACGACGAGCTAAGTTAGTAAGTAATGCCGCAGCATCACCCTTTTTCTCTAGCGCAGGGCCTGAGGTGGTAGATAAATTTACTCCAAGTTCATTAGCAATAATATTAGATAAAGTAGTCTTGCCTAAACCAGGAGGGCCAAAAATAAGTACGTGATCTAGGGCCTCACCACGCTTTTTTGCTGCCGCTAAAGCAATTTCTAATTGGCTTTTGGCATCTTCTTGGCCAATATAGTCAGATAAAGTTTTAGGGCGAAGGGCTCTATCCTCGCTAGACTCAGTTAGCTCGGCAGCTATTTCTTGAAATGTTTTTTGAGGATTAAGATCGTCATTTCTTAAGTCCACTTGCAGCGCATCAGCCACAATACCCTTAGCATCAGCCACTTTTCCCCCCTAACTTTTGCTAACTAATAAAGCTTTTACGAATTAAGGCTAAAAATTATAGCACAGCCCAAATTATTAAATCTTTCTAAAAAATGAAGCCCCTATCCATCAGCGGCTCATACAGCCTGCCATCAACCAATCTAACCTATTAGGTTCACCTGCCATTTTCTTTAGTTAACCTAGCCAGAGCGGCAATGCTTTTAGCCCTAGAACCACTAAGTAGCAATGGACAGCCTTGGCTTGGCTTGGCAAGAATTGCCTGAGATGCGCAGCTTAGCGCAGCTCCGCTCAGCGCAACGCAGCGCAGCGCAGCTCAGTCTAGCAAGGCCTAGTGCCTAGCAGCACCGCTGCTGTGCAGCAGCTGGTGTTTGTTGTGGTGTGCTGGGCTAGGTCCAGGATGCTGGAAAAGGCCAAGTCTAGACTGAGATTTTATGCATTGGGGTTGCTGTTCTAGCCCTTAGAGAGCTTGGCTAAAGAGGCCACAATAATTTGCTCTGTGGTCATGCCCTTTTCAAATACGGCTTTAACTGTAGCAATAGCCATATTCTCCTTGTAACCTAAAGACATGAGAGCTTGAATAGCATCATCAAAGGCAAAGGCATTTTCATCCACTGTGTTTTGAGGCATTTCCACGCCCAACTCTGCATTAATAGCATTGGCACTTTGTACAATAATACGCTCACCAATACGCAATTTATTAAGGCGATCTTTCATCTCAACAATGATACGCTCAGCTGTCTTCTTGCCGATACCAGGAGCAGCCATTAAAGCATTAATACGTTGAGCATTAATTACCTCAATAAAGGTTGGTAAATCCATAGTTGATAACAAGGCAATAGCTGCACGTGGGCCAATACCATTAATCTTAATTAACTCACGGAAAAATAAGCGTGACTCTTGGCTATCAAAACCATAAAGCAGATCTGCATCTTCTCTTACTACATGATGAATGTATAAAAAACATTCCTCATTCATTTTTAAGGAGCTAAGCAGATTACCAGGGATCTCAACTTCGTAGCCAATACCGCCATTAACCTCAATTAAGGCACTCAATCCTTCCATGCCAATGAGCTTTCCACGTAATGAACCAATCATTTTTTCACCTTTAACATGCTAAAAATCTATTCTTGCTCATAAATTACCCATATTACTGCTGAGGAGGAGTATAAGAGCGCCAAGAATTACGAGAGTGAGACGATACCTTGCGTCCACGTGAACTGGTAGCAATAGTATTGTTTGGGCCTAAAATACGATTTACTTTAGAAGCAAAACCATGGCAAATAGCACAGGCCAAAGCATCAGCAGCATCAGCTTGTGGCGTGCCATTTAGCTTTAACAGACTTTTAACCATGTATTGCACCTGAGTCTTTTGAGCAGCACCATAACCTACTACCGCTTGCTTAATCTGCATAGGGGTATATTCAAAAACCTCAAGACCTGCTGATGCTCCTGCTACCATAGCCACCGCACGAGCCTCAGAGAGCTTAATTGTGGCCTGAACATTTTGGGATAAGAATGTCTCTTCAATGGCCATTTCATCTGGATGAAATTGCTCAATAATATTGTTTACTCCATCCAAGATAATTAGCAGGCGCTTATATAAAGCATCACTACCAGTCATAATGCACCCTGAGCCTAAATAAACAGGCTCATTGTTGACCATTTGAATCACGCCATAACCTGTTTTGCGTGATCCTGGATCGATTCCTAAAATAATTTGCGACATTTTAATTTCACCGCCACCCTATAATTAAGATAAATATTATTGCCATTTTCGAAGCAATAGCAAGCAAAAAATGCTTGTAATCTCAACCTACAGAATAGATCTTGTCATCATATTATGAGCGCAAAGCCACCTGTCTTTAGACAGGAGCGGAAGCGCCCTTCGTTTTTGATTGCTGTTAAAAATGTTTTTCGCTTTTGACTAAGCTTAAGTTTTTTAGGGTAGACAGATTTGGATATCTGTTGACCAACATTCGCTTTAGGTGGTGAAGGTTAATTACCATTAGATATGTCACTTTGTTTTTACCCTAAGGATAGCCACAAGCTAACGATGCTTAAATCAAGCTACTGGCAACTTTAGTCAGTGGCATAGCCAATAGTGGTTAACGATTTTTTGCTATGCCCTAGGCACCATAGCACTAACTCAGGAGGTGATTAAGGTTTATTAAGGCTACGTGGTAAAAACAAGCATAGAATCTGGCTGGAGTCAGGACGTGATCAGGCTTTTTAGTCGTTTTAGAGCTATTTAAACTACCAAAGTTATCCAGCCTTTAACATTGTGATGTTCTTAAAAACTTGCCTCAAATAGAAAATTCTTAATAATCTTGCTTTTTTATATATCTATGCAACAGCAATTATATATCTGTATTTAGCGATTTTAATAAGCACTCTTTTGATATCTTTCAGATTCTTAAAGTTTCCAAACACTATAATACTAGCCAGCTCTGAACCTACTAGTGTAAATTAGAGTGCAAATTTGCATAAGTAATACTAATAATGAACCAGCACTTCAAGCTATTTAATTAAATTTTGTAATATCTCATCCGTTAAAGAAATTATCAAATGTTAAATTTTCTTTAAAAGCATGTTGAGAATGCCATTAACCTGCTTTTAATATGCTTTTTGTTGTTTGTCTAACCTCAAGATAGCTACTAGTAGTGAGTGCTTACCCTTTATGCTCAAAATATAGCACTCACCCTTGCTATATATCGTGCTTACTATAGCAGTCCGTACTAGCACTACCAGGTAATACAACAAAAAGCATTTAACCAATGCTTGAGACAAACGCCAAAGAACTATTATTTTTTTACAGAGCTATACGCTGACTGACCAATTCTCAAAAGTTCAAGGCATTACTTGCCCTATTCATAGTTTCTTGGTTGTTTGTCTCACCCTTCTTAAGCAATTTCTTCCCCTTTATGCTACCGCAACTCATTATTAGGCCAATACCTTAAACTTGTGTCGTTGTAATGACTTTTAGCGGTACTACCCAAAGTCATTTAGCTTTTTATTAACTTTAGCCATGATTGCCTTGGCAGCTCTCACGTATGCTTGAAAAGGCTCCTCAGAGCTTACCCATGCTCAACAAATAGCCAATTGCACTTTGCCTCCTAATGAGCTTGCCCTTGCCAGACCTTATTTTCTTTATCATGACTTGGTATAGCACGACATATCATGCTCTACCTTATCTTGGCCAGCTGTAATGAGCACTAACAGTTAGCCCCTATCATCTAATGTGATGCGGTGGCTTTAATCATGTTTGCTTGAATTTGCTTGACTCTGCACTGGCTTTAGCCCTAGCCCTAGCCCTAGCCCTAACTCTTAGGATTAAGCTCTTAAGTTGCGGCTTGATCAAAGCTTAAGCAAAGCTTGGTTGGTTTATTTGTTGGTTGGTTGGTTGAATAGCAATAGGCTTATTTATTTGGTCTGGGCTAAAGGATGAAAAAAGGGGCAGTGGAGTTGCTAAATTGGGGCACGTGCTATTTAGCTTTGGCGTTTAGAGTAAAATTGGATCATTTGCTGTTGTAGTTTTGTTAATTGATTGAGCATCTAAATGTCTTTTAGTGTTTTAACCTCTTTTGCACTAGCTTCTTTTATTTTAGCTATTGCTCCTGGCCCAGATAATATCTTTGTACTTACCCAAAGCGCCTTATATGGAGTGAAAAAGGGCATAGCGGTAATTATTGGCCTCTGTTTAGGTATCTTGATTCAAACTTTATGTCTGGTGGTGGGCCTAAGTGCTTTTATTAGTGCCGTTCCAGCATTGATGATTGTCATTAAATTAATTGGCGTTGCTTATTTATGCTATTTAGCCTATCAGGCAATTAAGGCCTCCCGAGCCTTAAGCCGTGAATCATCTCAGGCAGCAGCATCTGCTGCTGGAGCTGGTGCTAGCGCTGATGCAGGTGCAGGCGCTAAGGCAGACGCTGGTGCTGATAACCATAGTCGGGCTCACAATAAGCTTGGTGATATTAGCTATCGTCGCTTGGTGTATCGTGGTCTTATCATGAACATTACTAACCCTAAAGTTCAGCTCTTCTTTTTGTCCTTCTTTCCTCAGTTTTTACCAAGCTCAGCTCAGGGCATGGTATTAGCAGCTTATATGGCTTTGTTGGGCGCTATTTTTTTACTTATGACCTTAATAGTGTTTTGTTCTATAGCTCTCTTTTCTGGAACTTTGAGCTCCTATTTCAATAGCCCTAGCTTCAACATCAAACTAAACTACAGTGCCGCTTTTATCTTCCTAGCCTTGGCTGTTTTTACCTTATTGACTCTTACAGAATAAGCTCTTTATTAAATGTAATTTATAAATCGATTAATCTAAATAGCAGGCTATGGATTAATACTATAATTTATAAGCTAATATGCCTACTAACAGGCATATTGGACAGCTAAACTTGCGTGCTTTGCTCTTGCTAAAAATATGCAATGGCAACTTTTTTTTGCTTTCTTTAAACGGCATAATCATGGGGTTTTTAATTAACATTTGGCCTTAAATCAACCTTAGTGCACATTGGATTTTTTACTCTCCTTTGGTGTACAATCCCCTCCCACAATTTATTAAGGATAGAGCCAATATCCTCATAACAGTCTTATTAGCTATGGGTGTTCAACACTACATATCTCATCTTTATCAGCAATGAAGTTTAAGGCTGTGCAAAGTTCTTTTGTTCGTCGGTTGTAGATCCTTATATTGTGTTTGGTTGGCACATATATAGCTTATATTGTGTCTTGTTTAATCTAATCTATTTACCACCTACAGCTTAAAGGGAGAGTTTACTCTCACCCTCTATAGGTGCTCAAAGCTGGAGATATACCTTGCAAATCATAAAACGTTCAGGTCAAACCGAAACTTTTGATAGCAATAAAATTGCGGTAGTTATTGCCAAAGCCTTTGCTAATGTAGGCCAGAAGCTCGATGACAATCAGAAGGATAGTTTGGTCTCCGTTATTACGCAGAGGGTTACCAATGCTGTAGAAAAGACCGTGGAGAATATTCAGGATATTGTTGAAGAGACCTTAATGGAACAAGGTTTCTACTCAGTAGCCAAGAGCTTTATTCTTTACCGTCAGAAGCGTTTTGAACTACGTACCGCTCGTGTAGCTTTAGTAACCGCCACTGGTGATGTTTCTTTAGAGCCAACCTTAGCCTCTATTCAAAATGACTACTTAGAGCCTGAGTACTCTTTAACTGTTTTAGCCTCTAAGTTCATTGCTATTAGTGCAGGTCACAATGCCTCCATTAATGAACAGTTAAACTCTCTTATTAAGGCAGCTTGTGAGCTTACCACTCAAACTGCACCTAAGTTTGAGATGATTGCAGGCCGTTTATTAGCCCATAAGTTTCACTTAAACTTAGCTCAAGAATTAACCAAGCTTAACTTAAAGTCTTTTTACGATAAGTTATCTTACTTATCTGATCATGGCTTATATGGTCAATACATTCTCAAAGCCTATACCCAAGAGGAAATTGAGCGTGCTTATAGCTTTATTGACAATAGCCGTGACAATTTATTCACCTATTCAGGCTTAGATTTACTCATTAAGCGCTATGTAATTTGCAATCATAAGCACGTACCACTTGAGACCCCTCAAGAAATGTTCTTAGGTATTGCTCTTCACTTAGCAATGAATGAGACCAATAACCGCATGAACTGGGTACAGCGCTTTTACAACATGTTATCCAAGATGGAAGTCACTATGGCTACTCCAACCTTGGCTAATGCTCGCAAGCCTTATCACCAGTTATCATCTTGCTTTATTGATACTGTACCAGACAGCTTAAATGGTATTTACCGCTCTATTAACAACTTTGCTCAAGTAAGTAAGTTTGGCGGCGGTATGGGCATGTACTTAGGTAAAGTACGTGCTATGGGCTCTGCTATTCGTAACTTCGAAGGTGCCGCAGGTGGTGTTATCCGCTGGATCCGCTTAATTAATGATACTGCTGTTGCTGTAGATCAATTAGGTGTACGTCAAGGCGCTGTAGCCGTATATCTTGATATGTGGCATCGTGATCTTCCAGAGTTCTTACAATTACGTACCAACAACGGCGATGACCGTATGAAGGCTCACGACGTTTTCCCTGCTATTTGTGTTCCTAACTACTTCTGGAGACAAGTAAAGGAAAATATCGATGGTGACTGGTATTTAATGTGCCCTTACGAGATTAAGAAGGTTAAGGGTTTCTGCTTAGAAGATTGCTTTGGTGATGAGTGGGAGCACAAGTATTTAGATTGTATCCATGATTCACGTATTGCTAAGCGCCAAATTGCTATTAAGGATATTGTTCGTCTCATTATCAAGTCAGCTGTTGAGACTGGTACCCCATTTATCTTTAACCGTGATTTAGTTAACGAGGCCAATCCAAACTCTCACGCAGGTTGCATTTATTCTTCTAATTTATGCACTGAGATTGCTCAAAACATGAGCCCAATCGCCTCTGATGAGATTAAGATTGTTAATACCGAAGATGGTCAGGTCAAGGTTATTACCTCTACTGTACCAGGCGACTTTGTAGTATGTAACTTAGCCTCCTTATCTTTAGGCCGCATTCCAGTTAATGATGGTGCTTATTTAGATAGTTTAGTTGCTACTGCCGTACGTGCTTTAGATAACGTAATTGATCTTAACTTCTACCCAACCCCTTATGCAGAGATCACTAATAAGAAGTATCGCTCTATTGGTCTTGGTATGAGTGGCTATCACCACATGCTAGCTAAAAATGGCATTAAGTGGGAGTCAGAAGAGCACTTAAGCTTTGTTGATAAGGTCTTTGAGCGCATCAATATGGCTGCTATTCGTGCCAGCTCTGATATTGCCAACGAAAAGGGTGCTTACTCTTTATTTGAAGGCTCTGAGTGGCAAACAGGTCAGTACTTTGCCAAGAGAAAGTACACCTCTCCAAAGTGGGAAGAGTTACGTCAAATCGTTGCTAACCAAGGTATGCGTAATGCCTACTTATTAGCCATTGCCCCAACTTCCTCCACCTCTATTATTGCAGGTACTACAGCAGGTATTGACCCTGTAATGAACAAGTACTTCTTAGAGGAGAAGAAGGGCAGCATGTTACCTCGTGTAGCACCAGATCTTAACAATACTACCTGGTGGCTCTATAAGAATGCACACAATATTGACCAAAGCTGGTCAGTACGTGCCTGTGGTGTAAGACAGCGTCACATTGACCAAGCTCAGTCTATGAACTTATACATCACTAATGAGTTCACCATGCGCCAAGTATTAAACCTCTACTTGCAAGCTTATGAAAATGGCGTAAAGACCATTTACTACGTACGCTCCAAGGCACTTGAGGTTGAAGACTGCGCCTCTTGCTCAGCTTAATCTTAATAAGCAATAGCCTATGCTAGAGCTTTGATAAATAAGCCCCTTTTTAGGGGCTTATTTATTGGTAAATTATGAACACTTTAAGCCATATGCGCTTTATTAGTGATTCACTCTCCTTGCCTTTGTAGTTGAGTAATATGTCATAAGGGCCATCAACCACACTCAAGCACCGAATGGCTGGGATTAAGGCGGATTGAGCAAAGATAATTTATGAGGAGAGTAGAGGTGAGTTTAGATCTTGCCAATATCAACACTTTAGAAATTCGTAGCACTCAACATGAGCTCTACAGCAACTTTACTCATCTTTACGAGCAGAGCTTTCCCATTTTTGAACAAAGAACCCAAGCCCAACAAGAGTTTGCTTTTACTCAAGAACAATATCACCTCCAATGTTATAAAGATAGTGGCGAAAAACCACTGGGCTTGCCCAGTGGATGAAAGCCACAAATTATCAATCTATGGGTAAGTCTTAGCAAATTTTCCTATGTTTAAAATAGTTTTCAAAATTATTCTAAGGAGTAACTTAAATATCAAGATCGCTCTAGTTAGGAACTGCCCTTTATTAAAGATTAATCTGTAGAAAATAGATACCTTTAATTAAAGAAATTTTTGTGTGGCTCTATAAGAAGCTACATCCTGAACTCTGCATACTAAAGTAACCTCTAAACAACAAATTTTAATAACCCCCATATAAATCTTGTTTTCATGGAGCAAGACTAGAGGTTAAGCTAATGTTAG
>NZ_JALKIM010000096.1 GCF_023050945.1 Anaerobiospirillum sp. NML120448
AATTCTATTATAGCATCGATACAAGAAACTATACTATATTGACATTTTGGTTTTATACATACATATAGATGATTACAGATTTGTTTCGGTAATTTAGACGGAAATCATACTATTGTCGGTCTATATGCATGAAACATGTATCAATATTCTTTTATTTGCCAGAGGTAAGTTGCCAGCAGCAAAGTCACAATACCAGTGAAACTTGCCTATGCAAGTTCATGGCATCGGTTGCTTTTTTGGGAGCATGATTGCTGACTAAAGCTTTGCTAGGAGGGGCTCCTTAAATGCTTAAAAGCTTGGCTGCGTCCATATAAGGAGCTAGTTAATGATGTAATTTATAAGAGTAGTAGATAGCTAAAACACCTGGCACTCGGAGCTCATGACCTTCTAATTGCTAGGTTGAGTAAACTATGGCTGTGACAACAATTTTTTTAGTTGCGCTGCTAAAGCAAAACTGGAGTTTATTTTTAGGGGTGGACTAGGGCTGCGATTGGGCTGCGAGCAAGAAAAAACCTAGCTTAGGGCTACCAAGCTAGGTTTAGTAAATGCCTTATGGGGTGGAATTGTTTATTGGACGGCATTAAGTAGTTAATAAGTACGACTCATGGGGCGGTGCTGCCTCATGGGTATGGTCAGCACGCTTGCCTGCCTGCAATGCAGGCCATGCTTGCCTGCTAGCGATGCTAGCAGGAGGCTGGCCTGACTTTAGTTAACTTTGGGTAGAGAGGCTTTGAGCGTCGTCCTTAGCTTGCTCTCTCTGGGAGCCATGGAGGTGCTTGTGGCGTAGGCTACGTAAGAGTAAGAAGGACATTACGGTTACTGAGAGTACGCCTGCTGCTTGTACTAAGTAGGTGTTTGGTAGACCAATAGCATGGGCTAAGAAACCAATTAGGGCAGGGCCAATTAAACCACCTGAGTAGCCAATAGCGTTAATTACAGTTAAAGAGATATGAGTTGGTACTTCTTCAATACGAGCACAGACTGAGAATAGTTGAGGTACCACATTACTTGCTCCTACACCAATTACAGCAAAACCTACGAGAGCTGCTATATAGTGTGGTACAAAAACGCTAATCAGATAGCCTAATACGATTAAGAAGGTGCCGATAATAATAATGCGACCACGACCAAGGATAGAAACTAATTTATCTCCAGTAAGGCGGAAAATAGTCATTGCAATAGAGAATGCAGCAAAACCATAGCCAGCTGCCTCAATGCTAACCCCACGCTCAGCAGTTAAGAACACACCAGTCCAGTCAAGCATAGAACCTTCGGTCATATACATAACAAAGCACATAAAACCAATGAGCAAGATAGTGCCATTAGTATAGTGAGCTAAAGCGCCTTTTTTCTTTTGGCTATTAGTATCTTCAGTAGAGGATGGGGCAGGCTCAGGAGCTTGGCTTAAAAAAGTACCATCATCAGCTACATTGATAGTAGGTAGTAAATATCTACCACCCCAGAAAAGACATATGAGCATAATGGCACAAGCATAAATACCAGAGAACATAAAAGGCATGCTATGGGTTAGCAAGAAAGTAACACTCAAAGAGCCTGCAAAGCCACCGACACTATAAAGACCATGTAAACCTGACATTACATTCTTATTAGAAACACGTTCAATAATGGCAGCATTAACATTGGCCACCACCTCAAGTAGCACTAGACAGGCACCCATGATAAATAGGATGGCAGCTAGCAAATATAGGTGGTAAACAAAAGGAATAGCGGCTAAGCAGATAGCAATAATAATGGTAGAAAAATAGGCAGGAATTTTACATCCTAATTTAGAGCTGACATAGCCTGCGGTAGTCATGGTGGTGAAAGCACCAATACCTACACATAATAAGAGTATACCTAAGTTATGCTCATCCAGAGCAAAACGCTCTTTAACAAAAGGGATCATAGGAGCCCAAGCAGCAATACAAAAGCCTGCAATTAAGAAGGCAATGCGGTTGGACAACAGGCGCTTGGAGTAAAGGAAATCGCAAGACATACTAAACACCTACCAAATAAGAACTAAAGCCACTATGAGATCCTGGCTATCAGCTAAAAGAACACAGCTAACAAAGCTTGGAAAATACTAGGCGAGGCTATGCAAGCCAAGCCGCATCTGCTCTAGAGCTAACGTGCCCTCACCTGAACTAAAAGCTTACTGTGACTTGAGCGGCTAAGCATCAAGGTTTAGCAAACTATTGTTTAAGGCTTGAGCTTGAGCTATAGCTAAACAATTAGAGATCTCATAATGATTACAAAGACAAACACTAAAACACCAAAGGCTTACTATGCTTGCAACTTAGATGACAGTTTAAGAACGCAAGCCTAAAGGCTTGAGCTCAATCTTAGCAAAAAGGGAAATTGCTCATAGAGCAGAGGTAAAACTAAAAGCTAATCAGGTTAATATAGTGTAGTTTTGAGCCGTTATTATGGGTTTATGTACCAAAACATAGCGTATATTGTATAGTTAGTTATGAACTGAAAATAGCAAGGTCAGCTAAATGGAAGTAGCTTGTAACTGCTGGCTACTTAAAAGTTTGCAAGACTGCCTTTAGTTCTCCGCTTTAAATTATTGTGCCTTAGATAAGAAAATCTTGAGTGCTCTCTTATGCCTTCTTAATTAATAGAGGGTAATTTAGCTGCGCAAATTACTTACTAAATTCAGTGGCTCTGAGTGATGCAAAGGCTAGCGTGTGGTAGTGGTTTGGTAATACTAACAGCTGGCAAAGTTTTGCCTGTGTGATTTTTACTGCTCTGATGGTTTTGATTTTCCAAGGTAAGCTCAGTGCTAGCAAAATGTGGCGCTTCAAGCTCAAACTGCCAGTATGGCTGGTGGCTGTAGTGTGAGGGGCTGAGGAGGTGCTGGTGCTGGCTCTGTCCTGATACATGGGTAGGGATGGTGCTGGTGCTGAGGTGGACGTATGGCGCATACTTCATGCAGCATGCTGCATGCTATATGCTGTGTGCTCTATGATGAGCGGGGTGAATTTGGGCTGGGTGTGGGCTGGGCTTGGCCATGACAAAGGGCTCTATTGAGCCCTTTTTGGAATTGGAGTTGTTAGGATTAATTTTTAACTGTTAGTAGGTCAATATATGCACCCAATTCATTACGTACAATTCTATCAACGGTACCGTCATCGAGCATGTCCTGATAGGTCTTTTGCAACTCACGGCTGATAGGAGAGTCTTTCTTAAAGAATAGGGCAATACCTGTTTCAGTGTCTGGCAGACGGTAGGCTACCTTTAAGCCTGCGTTAGGCCAGGTCTTGATGTACTCAAGAGCGATAATTTCATCAACTAATAAAGCATCGGCCTTGCCTGTGGCTACGGCATAGAAGGTCATAAAGGTTGAGGACACTTCATAAAGGTGCATGCCAGGGTTTTGATCTGCAATAGAGGTTACGTTGGTGCCAATTTGGATGGCTAAAGTGCGATTTTGTAAATCTTTAATATCATCAATAGTGTCATTAGCTCGAGTAACCATGCATACACTGTTGTAAACATAAGGCTCAGTTACAGAGTAGTGGGCAGAGCGCTCAGCTGTGGCACTTAGAGCACCAGCTACGATATCAGCTTTACCAGAGCGGCCTAGAGTCACCATTTCATCAAGTGTCATCATAGCCATTTCGTCTTGGTGAGTTTTAAAGCCAGTGCGTTTTTGTAGTTCCTTAATTAAAGATACATCCACACCCCTTGGCTTATGGAAGTCATCTGTGATTTCAATAAATGGAGGGGCTACAGCTACAGCAACAACTAAGGTCTTATCAGACAAACTTTGGGATAGAGCGGGAGCTGAACCAAACAAGAATGAGCCAAAGGCAACAGAGGCAGCAAGTTTAGTCCAAAAGCTAAAAGCTCGATTACGGCTTTGTAAAGCTTGGTTGTTAACCTTAGTGTCGGTGTTTGCATTTTGAGCTACTGCTGGGCAGCTGCGCATAGGTTTGTCCTCATGTAAGAATGCTAAATAATATGCTTTAGTCTTACGCTCTAAACTTAGTACAAGGAGCAGCTTTGTAAGATAAAGCATGCAACTATTAGGCGTATGACTACATTAATGTTCCCAGAGACATCATAAAACCCCTGCGTTAGCCTCTATGGCTTCATCAAGTAAGAGTAAGGGGCACTATGATGTTTAGGGAGTTGTTAGTAAATGGTAAAACTTACTTATTAATCAACTTACAAAAAGAGGCCTGGCAAGCTTCAAACTTAATAAGTGGTATATAAATTTTCTAACCATGATGAATCATGACGTATACAGGTACATAGCAGTGTGTTTGTAAGCTATATACTGTCAAGAAAATTAAGTTAACAGGCTAAGAAAAAAAACAGATATGCTCTTTTCTGTACTTCCATACTAACGAGCAAATAATACTAAAAATACCATCAAAAGAAAATATTTTTTTAAAGAATTTAACTAATTAAAAACAAATAATAAAACGTGATAAATATAGCGTTTTAAAGCATTATTTTAGTAAAAGGCATACTACCATACGAGAGCCTAGATAAGCAGCTAAACCACCAAAATTTAAATTGCTAAAACTGAGAGCCTTATTGCTCCAAAGTTTTAACAAAGCACTAGCCAAAAGATAATCAACATTTAAGCTAAATCTCACCGCAGCTTAAGCTAATTGATAATTTTTTGCAAAAACATATCAATAGCACAGCCTCCTCCAAAACAGTACTAAAGATAGGGCGCATTCTTATTAGTTAATACCAAGTTGTAGTGAATACTATTAGGGCACAAGCGTAAGCTTGCCTCTAAGTAAGCTAACAAGCTAATAAGCCGCTAACATTGCAAGGCTCATTACCATTTGCCTCTCACCCATTGCCCTTGAACAACCGCTAATTGCAAGTAGCCCCTCGCACTTCACCCATTACCTCTGCTTATATTGCTATAGCAGACCGCTCATTGCTCATTGCTCATTGCTCATTGCTTATTGCTTATTGCTTATTGCTTATTAACCATTAAACATTAACCATAAAGTAGAGCGTCTAATAAAAATGAGCCCCTAGAACAGATAACTGCGGTTCTAGGAGCGTATATGGCGGTTAGCTATTTTAGAAAAGTTACTGGGGCTTTTTAGAGATAGTATGACTTTATAGGACATATTTCATATTTGGTTTTTGTAAAAAAACGCAACAAAGCGCAAAGGATAATCTTCTCTTATAAGCTCATTAGCTTATTGCTCAATCAATCTATGTTAGTAAATATATCGTCACTAAAAATACGTAAAACTGGTTTTCATTGATAATTTTTTAGGAAATAGGGCTATGGAAAATTTGCTTTAAAACCATATTTAATCAAGATTTAACGAGAATTTGATAATAATTAACAGATGAAAAAATTGAGCAAGATCACTAAAATCTGGTACTTTTTTACTGACTCATGTAGCACGAAGGTTGAGTTTATCTATATTTACATCTTGTTTACATGCACAAAATTGCGCTAAAACAATTTTCTTGAGTTGCTGATAAAAAATGGGTCAAAATTCACCAGTGTAACATTGATAAACGTAAATGAAAGTATGTCACAAATAGATATAACAATTATTCAGATTTGGGAAAAATATGTGTCTTATGAAAGATAAACTGGATTTAATAAATCGAATTTCATTAATGGAGCAATAATGGCTTATTAATCATATTTTGGCTTAAGATCTAGGTATATAGTGCCTTGCATACAAGTTGATAAAAATTAGCCAAAAAATTATTAAAAAATTACAAAAAAGTTCTTGCAATACATAAGTTATTTTGTATAATGTAGATACTCCTTATGTTTGTTTGATTGTTACCCCCTGAGTGTTCTTACACTCGGGGGTTTTTTATTGTGTAAAGCACAATCCTGCCTTAAAAACTCCCTAAATCAACTATAAAAACTAGACTCATTATCTTGGGCTTTTGTAAGATTTTGCCTAAGAAATGTTACAAGTAACTAAGGCAGAATATCTTAATAAGCGCTTCAATCCTAATCACAATCAGGCTTGACATTCTTTAATAGTTACAAAATGTTTTTTAACATAACATTTGCCCTTCTTTAGCTGTTTTTAAGCCATCTTGCCATTTTTTAAAGCTAGACGCTAAAAGTCCTCCTAAAACGCAATAATCCTCATATATAAGCAATTTAGCCAAAGAAAATATCTAACTATCTGCAACCAATTATCAACTTTTACCCTGTTGATAGATCCCCTTATGAATGCAACCATAATCGCTAACTACCCATTATGGGGAAATTTGCAGTTTTATTGATTTTGCATAAAGATAGTGCTAGATGCATATTTGTGCCTCATCACCCCAGCTAGATTTGCAACCTCGCACCCTAAAGGTAGTTCTGATACTAAGCTCTTGATGGATAAACCAACCAACCAACCAATTAACTAACTAACTAACTAACTAACTAACTAACAACAAACTAGCCAGCCAATCAGTCTGCCAGCCTGCAAATCAAGCTAGCAAGCAAAGCAGCTAAATTGCTCACTTACACACACACACACACTCTCTCTCTCTCTCTCTCTCTTACTTACTACTTACCAACTAGTGAGTTTGTTAATCAGCTGTCCTATGAAGCTGATTAAATAGTGGTTTGCCTGAATGATTAATTGCTTGCTTTTTCTTTCTTTCTTTCTTTACTTCTTTATTGCCTGCCTCTGCAACTGCTTTTTTGAGCACTTCAAGTCCATGCCCTCATATTTTTAGTAGGAGACCCCAAAAGATTGCTCAAATAACAATAAGCTCTTACGTTTGCCGCACATAAGGTATGTCTATTCTTATATAAGTTCCTGCACCAGTACTTGACCCTTTACCAGTTCTTATTAGAGTTTGAGCTAATACCATTGCTCTGCTCTGCTCTGCTCTAGCTTCTGTTGGTAGGGATGGGCATAGGCATGGGCGTGGGCATTGGTAGGTGCTAGAGCCTATGCTACTTATATAGAGGTAGTCAGAGGATGCTGATATTGCTACTGATACTAATTAGTATTCTTTATTCGTTGTACCAGAGGCAAAGATAGTATGGGACGATTAAGACTAATGTAATACTTGCTAACTTATTCCTAAGCTCAATATGATACTTTGCATTGCAAGGTACTCTTAAGAATGGTTGGACTAGAACTGACTATTACTAATAGGCCTTGAGAATTAATAATAAGTCATTGCCCTTTAGGCTAGGAATCAATGCTAAGTTGAGCTCATGTAATTAAGCTAAGATAGCTTGATTCTGAGGCTTACAAAGCTTACTAGCAGTTCAAAGGTATATCAGGACTAAGATAAGCAGATTGGACTTTATTAATGCTAAGCCCAGACACTGTAATGATAAGTTAGGGCCTTGCTAAGCTCGTGCTCAGATAGTGCTAAACATTAGGAACAGAGAGCTAACTTTCCTTGGCAAAGATAGGATATAGCAAATATAGGCTTGCTTAACTAATACCAGCTAATGGTTAAACAGCTCAGTTGTATATGGTCAGGTATGCTAGTTTAGGGAAAGGCACGATAAGCTAACTGTACTTCTTAACATACCTTTAGTGATGGCCAATGGGCTTTTACTGACCATAGATTGTAATTGCCTGTTTTGTTTGTTTATTCGTATATAGACTTGCTCTTTGAAGGTACGAATAGTTTGGAAACATGGTGCTTGATTGAGCAGGGCTAACGCTGTGGCCTTAAGCCTTACTAATTTACATCTTTGCTACTAGCTAATGGCGATATATTAGGCAGCTCTATTAGCGGTCAGGATAAATGTTTCAGCTCGTAGTAGGTTTGGATGCCTTATAGAAAGCTCGATTAAGGGACTTGTCTAAGCTAAGCCTACATAATTTCAGCTTTTGGCTGAGCCTGGCCATGGCCATAGGCCTGGGCATGAGCTTGGTTTTGAGCTTGTATTTTAACTGAGACAGGGGCTGTCAATTAGGCAGTTCTATAAGCTCAGTAGCTTTCATCATAAGTGTACCAGGCTGTTGTGGTCATAGGCAGTAGCTGTGGCTGGGGCTAAGGGCGGTGCTATAGCTGGAGCTGGTGCAGTGTCATAGGCTTTAGTAGGTGCAAGCTTACTCTAAGGGGCTGGATGATGCACCATTTTTAGGAGCTTTGCTCAAAAAACGCTAGCAATTAAGAGATAGGGCTAACAACTATTTGAAGTTAGCCGCTGGCGCTAGTGCTAATATGACAAAATTATGGTTTAATTAAATTAAAAAAGTTTGCAAGAGAAATAGGAGATCATTATGGAGATGTCAACAACTAAGAGCTCAATATCTAAGGCCAAGAGCTGGAAAAAGTTAGCCTTAGTTGGTGCTTGTTGTGTGGCTATGCCCCTAATGCTTAATGGCTGCGGTTTAATTATTGCCGCAGGAGCTGGTGGTGCGGGCGTTGCAGCTGTGCAGCAAGACAGTCGCTCTATATACAATATGGCTTATGATGAGGGTATTGAGCAAAATGCTTATCGCTTCATTAAGTCTAACTCTGTACTTTCCAAGCCAGAAGATCTCAGAATTGCTGTTACCGCCTTTAATGGTAATGTCTTAATTACTGGTCAAACCATTAATCGTGATTACTTAAAGTGGGTAGTTAAGCAAATCGAAGGCTTAGAGCATGTTCGCAAGGTCTATAATTACGCAACCTTGCAAAAGCCAGTACCTTCTACTGTAGTTTCTAGTGATGCTATTATTACCTCTAAGATTAAGGCTCAATTGCTCTTTGGTAAGGACATCAACTCTAATCGCTTTAAAGTGATTACTGAAAATGGCAATGTCTTCTTAATGGGTATTGTAAATCGTGATGAGAGCAAGCGTGCTATTAATACTGTATTAGGTATTGATGGCGTACGTAAGGTTTATCATATCTTTGATTACATTGACGACACTGTTTATAAGGGCAATGGCGCTCAGGTAGAAGAGAAAATTACTGTAAGCCCACAAAAGGGCTCAGCCTCTGACTACCAAAAGCCACAGCGCAATTCTAGCTATGTACCACCAGTACAAAATCAGCAAAATGGCGGTGCTTATATTATGGATGAGCCAATGGACTCTGGCCCAAGCTCATTATTAGCCCCTGCTAGTGAGTACTAAGCTTTAATTTAATACTTACTAAAACCAAAGCCCTGCCAAAGATTGTCCTTGAGCAGGGCTTTGCGTTTCTAGGCAAGCCAAAAATGATGAACACAGCTTAGCTCTTGCATTTTGCCCTATAAAACAAAACAAGAAGCGCAGTATTAAAGCATGCCTTGCACAGTTGTCCTTAATTGGCAACTAAAATGACTTTCAAGGGCAAAACCTGTGGCTAGTAAGTGCTAGCAAATTAGAGTAAGAGCGAGCAAGTGCTAGCCAGCACTGCATCTTAAGCGTCTTAGCCATAGAGGCAAACAAGGTGTCCTTTGGGCCTTAGCGGATCTCAAAACTTGGCGGTACAAAATAACAAGTTGTTAGACCGCTTAAGTCAGTAAGCTTAGTTTCTGGTGATTCATTGAGTACTTGGTTAATGACATTAAAGGCAGAGCTATAAAAAGAACATAGCTTAAAAGCTTCTTTAAGCTCATCACTTGGGTTGTCAGTCATTAAATTAGTTAGTGCTCGATAAATAGGCAAATAATCAGTAAGTTGGTGAATATGTATGTTGATAGGCTCGTTATCTCCAATCGACAAAGAGATTGCATCTGAGAAGCTTATTTCTGGCAGCATCATCTGAGTACATATTTCTGGTAGGAAATAGTAAAGCTCTAAAGCTAGCACCTTATCAGGAATGATCTCCTGAAGCTGTAGCGGTAGCTGCTCGTATTCTTCTTGACTACTGCATTGGCCAAACAGACGTAGTGCCACATTTACTTGGTAGTTGAGCTCTTTTTGTTTTGGAGGTAAGAAGAGGTCACTTGGAAGTACTGTGTTTTCGTCTTGTTTTAAAAAGAAAAACATTTTATGAGAGGCAAACTTTTGGGTAGACCAATGCTTGGTCATTTTCACTAACAGTTGAGTAACATCATTGCTCAAAACATTATCAATGCGGCACTCACAAAAGACAGAGCCAAAAGACTTAGAGGCAAAGACTTTTATGTAGCAAAAGCGTTGATTGCCTAAACGTGGTAGCAGCATCTCTTTAAGCTCATCCCAATAATATTGGGCCTCCTCAATATCAGGAGCTTCTCCAATAGAGACGAGATCACTAAGATAAACTTGCCATTTATGCTCATGCCCCATAAAAGTAGAGGTGCAGCTTTCATAGCAGCTTTGTTCACTGAGCATATAAAGCAAACCCTCTAAGCAGGCGCTGCTAAATGATTCTAAGGCATTAGCTAGTGCTTGTGCCGTATCTACACCCATGCCTGCTGAGTTTTCAATAATGCTCTTGTCCCACTGCTCAGATGTAAGCTCAAAACAAAGTAATACACTTTGGGAATTGAGCTGCATAATGGTAGGTCGTAAAACAATATCAAGATTTATAAAGTGTAGTTCATTGCTAATACACTCAGTGACAATATTGTGCTGAGCACAATAATCAATGAGTGATTCACAAATTAACACTTCAATATCAAAGTTATCTTGCTTCTCAAAATTGAGCTGAGCAAGATCCAAATAGGGAGCATGATGTTTACTTTCCATACATATGGTACCTAACATTAAGTTTTACGACTGTTAACCACAATACCAAATAAAAGCGTTCTTAATCCCAAATAAGGCAAGCAAGAACTATTGCTTATAAAGATTATGTGCTGTTAGTCAAGAGCTAAGCGCTGCTGTCTAAAGCTTAACGGCGCTATCATCCACTCTCTTAATGAAACATAGCTAATTGAACTCAATTTGTAAATCTAAGTCTCATTTTTTCATCACTACAGCCCCCAATCAAGCCACCTCTAGTGTGCCTAAGCCCTTTACCAGCAGCAATCCTTCCAAAAGCCAACCAATAAAACTATCAGTAAAGTGAATGATGGCTGCACTTTCTCTTGCTCTTGCTCTTACTCTTATGGTCGTATTAGCCTTTGTTGAGGTGATTGTATTTGCTGAGCGATAGGCTAAGCCTTTAGAAGGGTAAGCTCTTAGTAGGTTTAAGAGCTTTGCCAGAGTCAATCCTTACAAAAGCCAACCAATCAACCTTCGATAGGTAGTGCTGGAGTGCTAGTGCTATTGCTCTTACTCTTATGGGGCTTATTAGGCTTAGTTGAGGTAATTGTATTTGCTGAGCGAAAGGATAAGCCTTTAGAAGGGCAAGCTCTTAGTAGGTTTAAGAGCTTTGCCTGAGCCATTCCTTACAAAAGCCAACCAATCAACCTTCAATAGGAAGTGCTGGAGTGCTGGAGTGCGGGTGCTCTTACTCTTATGGAGCTTAATAGGCTTAGTTGAGGTAATTGTATTTGCTGAGCAATAGGATAAGCCATTTAGATTGTTAAGCTCTTAGTAGGTTTAAGCTCTTTGCCTGAGCTAATCCTTACAAAAGCCAACCAATCAACCTTCAATAGGGAGTGCTGGAGTGCTGGTGCTATTACTCTTACTATCATGGGCTTAATAGGCTTAGTTGAGGTAATTGTATTTGCTGAGCGATAGGCTAAGCCTTTAGAAGGGTAAGCCCTTAGTAGGTTTAAGATCTTTGCCAGAGCCAATCCTTACAAAAGCCAACCAATATAACCACCAGTAAAGTGAATGGTTTCTGCTCTTACTCTTGTTCTTATGGTCGTATTATCCTTAATTGAGGTAATTGTATTTGCTGAGCGATAGGCTAATCCTTTAGATGGGTAAGCTCTTAGTAGCATATCGACCGACATTAAGCGCTGGTTGAACAAAATGTGGCAAAATCTTGTAAAAACACCATCGACAAAACTACACTATATTAACCTTTATGCAAAGTAAATATGTGATATAAGTCACATATAGT
>NZ_JALKIM010000097.1 GCF_023050945.1 Anaerobiospirillum sp. NML120448
TTTATTCCCTTTCCGAATAAATCGCATAATAATAGCAATGTTTTTATTGTTATTATCTTTTCCGCAAGTTTTGTCTTTTCACCAAAGCAAGTTGTTGCGCTTAACCTAAGAATACTCTTTCGTTAGCTATATTATTGGGCTATGTTCTCTTACTTTAGTTAGAGCCTATTAGCTACAAAATAAAACAACAGCTTTTGCCCAAGTGTCTTCCCAAAAGATAGCTTCGCTTTAAGCCCTCTTTTGGTCTGGGACAATCCTCTACTAGACATTGTTCTAATCATACGTCCCTATTTTCCTCATGTACGCACTTTCATGAGCCCAGGCTTTTAACTGCCTAACGCTTTATCTTTTGCCAACCTTTGATTGGAATGCTCTATCTTAAACTACCTCTTGATAGCTCCACTTAAAGCCCTAAAGCAAAACTACTTTGGCCTTGGAGGTTAGTACCCTCCACTATCCGCATTTAAACGCCATTTTAGCTACCAGATAAAGCTCTTAAAAAGACAAAGCTTTCTCTTCTTAATTTAGAATTTCTAAAGAAATGAAGCAAACAAACAATGCCATTAAATTCTTAATGGCCCAATACCGTGCTATTTTCAACAATGCATACTTCAAGGGCTTAGCTACCGCCGCTCTCGTTACCGTTGCTATGGCTGCTGGCCAAGCCAATGCTGCCACTCTTACTGGTTCTTTGGTAAGTGATGCAGCCAATGCTCAAGACATTATTGCTACTGGCTCAAGCGACTCTTTAACTGTTAGTGGTGGTGATAAATTTGCTAAGACCATTACCGTACAAAAGGGTGCACAATTAACCATTTCTGGTGGTTTAACCTCTTTAGGTGATGTTAATGTCAATGGCGGTACATTAATCGTTCAAGGCCCAGATACCGCATTATTGCTTGGTTCAGTAAAAGAGCCTGCTGCCAAAGCAGGTGGTGCCAAACAGCATTACGAGAGTGATTTAAATGTTTCTTCTGGTTCTACCTTAAAGTTAAATTCAGGTAATATTGGTGTAGCTAACTTTGATATTGCTGGCTCTACCATCACTTTAACTTCTGGCGGCACTGGCGGCACCAATTTAACTGCTTATGGCGTAGGTGCATATCAAGATGATGATGGCCCAAAGAAATATGGTAAGGCCGTTGGTAATCTTACTGATGTTACAGCTACTATCAATGGTGGCTCCAATATTACAGCTATTGGTACCTTAAATGTTAGTGGCTCAGCTTTAGATAAATCTAAAATCACTTTAAATGGCAACGTTGCTACAGGCACCTCTCAGACTAATTTTGCCTATTTAGAAGGCTCTAAGCAGTTAAACATTTCCAAGACTACTATTACTGTATCTGGTGATAATGGTAGTGCCCTTTCCTCTCGTGACTTAAATCTTGCTGATTCTAAGCTTGATGTTACATCAGGTACCTTAACTATTGGTACTGACTACGATGTAAAGAAGGCTGCTTCTGACACCAATTCTGGCACTGCTATCTCAGGCACCATTGATATCAAGAACAGCACAATTAGTTTAGCTTCCTCCACCAACTTAAACTTTGGCGCTGAAGGCTCTGCTGCCTCTGTTACCTTCTCTGGAACAAATAACATTACTAACAAGGGTACTGTTAACTTCTATACCCCAAAGATCAGCATGAGCGCAGCTGACCTTAATGCCTTAGTTGAAAGCGGAAAGGTTGACTTTAAAGAGAGCTCTGTTGCTAATGTAGCTGGTGATTTAGACCTTACTAAGAAAGTTTTAGCTGCTACTGGTGCCTTAAATACAACAAATTTTGCTCTTGAAAGTGGCAAAACCCTTAAACTTGCATCAGATGGTACCGTAACTTTAGGCAAAGCTTTCGCAGTTAATAATTTCACTGTAGAAGCTGGTGTATTAAAGTTAACTCCAGATACCAGCAATAGCGCCAATACTTTCACCCAGACCTCTGGTTCTTTAGTTGCTTTAAATGGCTTAACCTCTGCTAATGAGACCACTTTAAAGGAAGTTATTGTTTCTGGCAGCACATCTGCTAAAACTACCTTAACTTTAGGTAAAGCAGGTACCACCAATGGTTCAGTTACCAAGGTAGACAAGCTAACAGTTAAGGGTGAAGCCTCTGGTAACGAAGGCACCCTCAACATTTACGGCAAGTGGGACTTAACTGGCACTGAATTAAATGTAGGCGCTAGCGGTGCAGCAAATCTTGCAAAAGCTGCTAATGTAACCATCAAGAACTTAACAGTTGACACCAACGGTGCATTAAACATCACTGATGGCTCTTTACTCACCGTAGATGGCACTGTAACGACTGCTGAAAACAAAGTTGCTCTAACCGAAAACTCTAAGCTTTCTGTTAAGTATGCTGAGGCTAATAAGAGCTCTGCTTTAGCCAAGGTTAAGCTCGACGGTTCTTCAACCTTAGTATTAACTGGCTACAATCCAGATGGCGGCAAGATTACCCTTAAACAATTTGGTGATATCAAGTCCAAGTTTATTGGCGATACTGGCTTATTAAAGCTTGATGGTGTAGAAATTACCTCTGGTGTTGCCCAGAACGCAGACGTAACCTATACCCAAGCTCAAAGTGGTACTGGTGCAGCTGATGTATTCAGCACCAATACTGTTACTGGCGTTAATACAGCAGTAACAGGATCAAACGATTGGGGTACTGTAAAGTTAGAAGCAGGTCAAACAGAGCTTTCAGTTGCTGCTGGTGGTGCTGTAACCTTAAATGGTAATGGTGCTAACAAGCTTGTTGCTGATTCAACTGGTGCAACAGATGCTGGTGTTAAATTAGCTTCTGGCTCTATCTTAACTGTAGAAGCAAATGGAACCATTAAGGAAGTTGTTGCAGCTAATGATGGTGAAGGTAAGTTTATCGTTGGTGGCAATGGCACTGCCAACACTGTAACTGTAACTAACAATTTAGGTTCCGATTCCGTAAAATTAGACAAAGTTAACGTAATCGCTGATAGCGCTCTAACTGTAAAGAATGTCTATGCTAAGACTTTAGACTTAGGTGGTACTTTACAGGCTACAAGCGTAACTCTTGATGATAACTCTAGCATCACTGGTTCTTTAAAGGCTGATTCCTTAGTATTAGCTAATACCAAGACCTTAGCTGTTGGTGAAGGTGCTGACAATGGTCTCTTAGAAGTTAAGAGCTTAGACTTGAAGGGCGGTAAGTTAGTACTCGATCCAGGGTTTGGTACTCCTGCTTCTGTAGCTGCTATTAATCAGCCTGATGCAGCTCCTGATGACATCGTTTATGTAAAGGCTAATGGTGATATTGGTGTTGGTAAGAACTCCGTATTTGCTGTAGGCTTAACCGCAGACGCTGCCCTTGAGGTATTACGTTCTAATGGCTACTTAGATGAAAACACCAGCTTAATCGAGAACAAGCTCGGTTCTGCCATTGTATTAGACCAAGGTATGTCTATTGCCGCTGGTGATGCTGTGTTCTTAGATAGCACTGGTACTACTGATACCTTATCTAAAAAGATTACTGATAAGACCACCACTCTAAATAACTCTGGTGGTTACATGGAGTTAGGAGCTAATACTGGTTTAGTAATTACTGGTAAGCTTTTTGATAATGCAACTACCCAGAACAAGGAAATCATCCAGTTTGCTGGTACTACAAATACTACATTACAACTAAATGACGGTTCTAAGCTCGTATTTGATGTAACCGATGCTTTTGGTGGTGACTCTATCAAATTAACTAATGCCACAACATTATCATCAAATGGTACTGTTAATATTGAAGCTGCTAATGGCATGTTAGTTGGTACTTTAGATACTACTAATAAGGGCGTAACCTTTGCCATTGCACAGGATGCTAAGGACAAGCTTTACAATCAGTCCACTCCAGTTAAGGATCTTACCTACGACGTAATGGCAGGTAATTACAAGAATAACCGTGATGAGAATGGTGTAGCCTTCATTGGTGCTGTAAATGGTCAGGACGGCGGTAAGGCTGTTGAAGAGACTGCTCGTTTAGCTGTTTACGGTGGTGCAATTCAGGCTACCAACTTAGCTCAGCAGGCTGCTAATGATGCTGTAGTAGAGCGTATGTCTCGTGCAAATCCTAATGGTTCCTTAGTATTTGCTAACAATGCACAGGGCGGTGGCTTATGGTTATCTCCAGTTTACAAGAGCTTAGAGTCTGATAGCTTCGACGCTGATGGTGTTGACTACGGTGTAGACGCAGACTTAACTGGCTTAGTATTAGGTGGTGATTTCACCTCTGAGTCTGGTGTACGTGCTGGTGCTTACTTCAACTTTGGTTCCGCTTCTGTTGATGGTCAAGGCGTTGGCGATCAAGTATCTAACGATGCTGATTACTTCGGCTTTGGTCTCTATACAGGCATGACCTTTGGTCAAATGAGCTTAGTAGCTGATGCTGGCTTTACTCAAGTTTCTAATGATGTAGAGCAGAATATTAACCACAAGGACTTCTCTAAGGCTAAGGCTTCCTTTGATTCAAGCTCTGTAACCTTAGGTTTACGTGGCGAGTACAAGCTCAGCGTAGCTACTATGGACGTAACTCCACACTTAGGTGTACGTTACACTCGTTTAGCAGTTGATGGTTATGATGCTAAGGTTGATGGCTACACTGTTGCTACTACTGATGTAGACACCATGCAGATGTTCGCTATCCCATTTGGCGTAACCATCTCTAAGGACATCGTAGCTGGTTCTTGGACTGTTAAGCCAGTATTCGACTTAACCTTAACAGCTAACGCTGGCGATACCGATACTAAGCTTGATACTACCTTTATTGGTACTAAGACCATTGGTTTAACCTCTGAGGCCTTTGATAGCTTCACTTATGGTGCAACCGTAGGTATCGACGCTAAGTATGGCGAGAACTTCTCTGTTGGCTTGAACACCAACTATGTTGGCTCTTCCAACACTGATGAGTTCGGCGTAATGGGTAACGTTCGTTACATGTTCTAATAAGCTAATCTAGCTTATTTTTGAGCGGGCGGTTCTTGGTTTTAGTGAAAGGCAAGCCACTTTGCTAAGAACCGTCTAAGAACAATTTCACTTTTAAGCTGTCTTTTGGTTTGGGAATATCCTCTACTAGACTTGTTCTAAGCCAACGTCCCTATTTTTCTCATGTACGCACTTTCATGAGCCCAGGCTTTAAACAGCCTAACGCTTTATCTTTTGCCCAGCTTTGATTGGAATGCTCTATCTTAAACTACCTCTTGATAGCTCCACTTAAAGCTCTAAAGCAAAACTACTTTGGCCTTGGAGGTTAGTACCCTCCCCTATCCGTATTTAAACGCCATTTTAGCTACCAGATAAAGTAAACCTAAAAAGACAAAGCTTTATCTTCTTCCCTATGTCTTATTTAGAATTTCTAAAAAATGAAGCAAACAAACAATGCCATTAAGTTTTTAATGGCTCAATACCGCGCTATTTTCAATAACGCTTATTTTAAGGGCCTCGCCTCCGCAGCTCTTGTTACCATTGCTATGGCTGCAGGTCAGGCGCAAGCTGCTACTAGTGACCTTGCTACTGTATTAAGCGGCACTAAAGCTGAATCACCAGCCGCTAGCATTGAGATTAACGGAGATGATAGCTCTGTTAGTGGTGCTTCTGGCGGCTTTATTAAGGGTATTACCGTAAACAGCGGCACTTTATCTTTCTCTGAGCAGACCACTCATGTGCGCACTGATGGTTTGGTTGAGTTAAAGAGTGGCACCACTCTTTCTCTTTCTGGTTCTAGCGGCAATATTTCAGGATTAATTGGTACCTTTGACTCAAAGGATGACTTTAACAAGGCTCCAAAGTCTCAACTTTTAGTTAATGATGCCGAAGTTAATGTCACCATGTCTCAAATTCAAATGAGCAAGGTAGACTTAAACAATGCTATTGTTACCATCAAGACCAATCTTGAAGATAAAACAGATTCTGATTGGGACGATAACGCTCAAATCAATGCCATGGCAGCCTATGACACTGCTGGCAAGCATGTTGAGGGCACTGGTACCTTCAATGTAACTGGTGCCGATTCCGCCATTACCTTAGATTCTGGCTCTGTATTAAATGCTGCTGTCTTTAATTTAGAAGGCGGTAAAATTGATATGAAGAGCGCAGCAACCTCAGGTCACAGCGCTATTATTCGTGCTTATACTAATGGAGGCAAGGTTGCTGGCGAGATTAATGTTGATGGTGTTGATATCAATGTTTCTGGTGCAGCTAACTACTTAAGCGCTAAGACTCTCAACATCAAGAATGCCGACTCTGTAATCACAGTAAGTGGTACTTCTACTCTTACCTTAACTGGTAGCTTAAATAAGACCAACTTAGCTGATGATGGCACCTTAACCGATGGTACTGTAAACTTTACCGCTGGTAAGATTGACCTTAAGGAAGCTACTTCTAAGCTTGTATTAGGCGGTAAGAGTGCTAATGGCAAGAAAGGCACTACCCTTAACGTAAGTGGAAATGCTCAGTTAGTAGGTGTTGGTGCTGTCGAGCTTGGTGAAAAGGCCCACCTAAACATTGACCAGTCTATTGTGAACGATCTTGTAAAGGCTGGTACTGATACAACTTCTGGCAATGGAAGCAAAATTACTTTTGCTGGCAAGCTCTCTAAAGTTACTATTAACTCAGATGACTATGTAAATCTTAGCGATTATGCATTTGGTTCTGGCACTAATGCTGACTTTGATGTTGCCTCTGGTTCTACTCAATGGAATGGCACCATTAAGGGCGAAAAGTTAGCTCTTACCAAGAAAACCGTCGGTACTCTTACAGCTGGTAAAATTGACCTTGGTGCAGACAATGTTAAATTAGGCGGTTCCGCTACTGGTGAGTCCAACAAGCTTAGTGATTTAAAGGGTTCTGTATTCCAAACTATTTCTGCCTACAAGAACATTGATTTCCATGGCTCTGCTGATAAGTTTGAGTTAGATAGCTCCGATGTTCAGGGTGTAAATAAGACTGAAGGTTTTGTTGGTACCTTTACTGGCGCTGATTTATCATTCACCAATGGTCGTCTCTTTGCTTTAGGTAATTGGAAGTCTGAGCAAAATATTACTCTTACTGGTGGTGGTAAAACTTCACATGGTAATGTAATTGTTGGCAATAAAGCCAAGTATGATAGCTCCTTAGTGCTTACTGGTACCATCAAGAACGATAAGGATGCTAATACTTGGGGTGCTTTAAAGGCTTCTGAAAGCACAACCAATACCAATACTTTAGATATTACAGGTGCAACCTTAGCATCTACTGGTAATCAGGGCAGCTTAGTAAGCTTAGTTGCTGAAAAGAGTGGAGTTCTCAAAGTAACAGGCGATCAAGTTACCTCTATCTTAAAGGGTGATGCCAATACTAAAGGCTTCGCTTTAAGTGTTGAGGGTGAAGGTCCGCTCGATAATGAAAATCTTGAGAAAGGTGGTATTCTCGATATCCAAGGCAATTTTGCAGCTGACTTTGATGACTTCGTAAAAGTTACAGGTAATGGCGCTACAGATGCCAATAAGATTGTCATTGGTGAATGGGATAAAAGTAATAGCCAAGCTACTAAGGTAGGCGGCTTCATCAAGGCTAATAAAGCTACCATAACTGGCACTACTGGTGTGCTCAACTTACAAGGTGCACAACATGATCATGTTCTGCTAGGCCTTGCTGAGCTTGATATTACCAACACTAATACTAATGCTACTGATGTAACCATCCAGAGCGGTTCTGTCCAAGTAACTAACAAGTTAACCTCTGCTAACAAGAATTTAGTTATTGGCGCAGGTGCAGCTCTATATCTTGAAACCACTACCTCTGGTTCAGTAACTGGTCTTGAGACGATTACTGCTAGCAACAACAATCCTGCTGATGATTATGAGTTATGCATCTCTGGTAAGTGGGATCTTTCTAATACTGGTTTAGTTGCTTCAAATAGCGGTGCTATATTACTTGACTCTACTTCTGGTGTAGCTGATGTCGTTGCTGAGAGCTTAAAGACTTCCAGTTCTGGCACCTTAACCATTGAAGAAGGTTCTTCTCTAAAGGTTACTGGCGCTGTAGTAACTGAAAATGATAGCGTAAAGGTACGTGGCGATTCTACCTTTACTGTAGACTACACTCAGGCTAATAGCGGCACTGCTTTAGGCAAGGTTGTAGTAGACGGTAGCTCCACTTTAGTATTAGACGGCTTTACTGGCGAGAACATTTCTTTAACTGATCTACAGGCACAAAAGGGTAAGTTCTTAAGTGGCACTACTGGTCTCTTTAAGATTACCAAGAATGGTCAGAATGTATCAGTTACTGGCACTGCTAATGGCCCAGAAGTATCCTTTGATGATGCTAAGGAGGCTGCAAACTTAGAGGGTATTTACGCCAACCAGACTATTACTGGTGTTTCAGGCTCAATTAATACCACCAATGATTGGGGTACTGTTAAGTTAGCT
Organism: Anaerobiospirillum sp. NML120448; assembly: GCF_023050945.1. Classification (GTDB taxonomy): domain Bacteria; phylum Pseudomonadota; class Gammaproteobacteria; order Enterobacterales; family Succinivibrionaceae; genus Anaerobiospirillum. The sequence goes on from NZ_JALKIM010000097.1 coordinate 8,416, forward strand.
CAAGGCGAGACTAAGTTAGATTTAGGTACTACTGGCTCCGTAATTTTAAACGGCGCTAACAGTAACACCAACTTAGTAGCTGATAGCACTGGCGCAGAAGCTAACGTTCAACTTGGCTCCGACTCCATGTTGACCGTAAAAGGTTCAGGTACTATCAAGGATGTTGTAGCTGCTGGCGATAACAATGGTACCTTAAGAGTAGACGACAATGTAAGCTTAACTGCTGGCAATATTGGTTCTTCTACATCTGCTGACCTCAGCGAAGTAGTTGTTAATGCCAATAGCTCACTTACTGCTAAGAACGTCTTTGCTAACGAGTTATCTGTTGATGGTACTTTAGCCGCTAAGGACGTTTCTTTAGGCACTCTTGAATTAGCAGGCAATGCTACTGTAGACAACTTAACCTTATCCAATAGCACCAATTCTGGTGAAATTAACGGTAAGATTGATGTTACTCAGACTTTAACCGCATCTGGTAACTTACAGGTAAACGGCGAGCTATCAGCTAAGTCCTTAACCTTAGCATCTGGCAAGACCTTAGCTGTTGGTCAGGATGGCGAAGAGAGCAAGTCAGGCTTATTAGATGTTGGCACCTTAGACTTAGCTGGTGGTTCCTTAATCATTGACCCAGCTTACACCTCAAAGGCTTCTGTAGGCTATGTTAAGGGCACATCCGCATCTCAATCAGATATCGATCTTGTAATCAACGTTGGTGGTGACGTTGGTGTGGGCCAGAATGCTATTTTCGTAGCTGGTATGCGTAATGATGAGGCTGCTGCTCAAGAAATCATTGCTCGCTACACCAATGCTATTGGATCTTTAGATAAGAATGGCAACGACCAGATTGACTCAGGTGAGTTTGGTGCATTATTTATTGCTAATGGCCAATACACCGTAGCAGATAATACAGCTACTATCGTAGACCACAGCAAGACCTCTGCTGACTTTACCACTGCCTTTAACGGTACTTCATTTGATAACAAGTTTACCTTAGGTAATAACTCTGCATTATTCGTAACTGATGACTTTGCTCAGAGCATCTTGAATACCAGCAATGCTGTTATTAACTTTGCTGGTAATGATGGTGTATTAGCACTTTCTAACGACAGCAAGATCTACATTGATACTGCTTTAACTGCTACTGACACTATCGACTTAGTATCTGGTACTAACGCAACTGTAAGTGGCATGACTGCTAATACTATTGAGGCTGCTAACGGCTTATTACAAGGCACCATTGGTAATGATGGTAAGGTAACCTTCAACTTAGTAGAGGCTGAGGCACGTGCTAAGCTCTTCAATCAGTCAGCCCCAGTACAAGACCTCACTATTAAGGCTCTTAAGGGTGATCTTGATAAGACTGAGACTGGTGTAGAGTACTTATTACTTGCAGCCAAGGACAATGGTGGTCAGGCTTCTGAGGCTACTGCACGCTTAGCTGTATATGGTGGTGCTATTCAGGCTACCAACTTAGCACAGCAAGCAGCTACCGATGCTGTAGCAGATCGTATGTCCCGTGCAAACCCTAATGGCTCATTAGTATTTGCTAACAATGCTCAAGGCGGCTTATGGTTATCTCCAGTTTACAAGAGCCATGAGTCTGATAGCTTCGATGCTGATGGTTTTGATTACGGTGTAGATGCTGATATCACTGGCTTAGTATTAGGTGCTGATTTCACCACTGAGTCTGGTGTACGTGTTGGTGGCTACTTCAACTTTGGTTCTGGCTCTATTGATGGCCAGGGCGTTGGTTCTCAAGTATCTAACGATGCTGATTACTTCGGCTTAGGTCTCTATGCTGGTATGACCTTCGGTCAGATGAGCTTCGTTGCTGATGCTGGCTTTACTCAGGTATCTAACGATATTGAGCAGACTACTGGTCTAACCAAGTTTGATAAGGTAACTGCTGATACTGATGCTACCGCCATTACCTTAGGTTTACGTGGTGAGTACAAGCTCAACGTAGCTACTATGGACGTAACTCCACACTTAGGCGTTCGCTACACCAGCTTATCTGTAGACAGCTATGATGCTAAGTCCATGGGCTCAGTATTAGCTTCTACCGATGTTGACAACATGCAATTGTTCTCAATTCCATTTGGTGTGACTATCTCTAAGGACATCGTAGCTGGTTCTTGGACTATTAAGCCAGTATTTGACTTAACCTTAACTGCTAACGCAGGTGATACCGATGCTAAGTTAGACACCAACTTTGGTTCTAACGCATTGAACCTCACCTCTGAGGCCTTTGATAGCTTCACTTATGGTGCCACCATGGGTATCGACGCTAAGTATGGCGAGAACTTCTCCGTTGGCTTGAACACCAACTATGTTGGCTCTTCCAATGCTGATGAGTTCGGCGTAATGGGTAACGTACGTTACATGTTCTAATAAGCTAATTTAGCTTATTGGAGCAGGCGGTTCTTAGTTTTAGTGAAAGGCAAGCCACTTTGCTAAGAGCCGTCTAAGAACTTTTTCAATGCTCAATTATTCCAAGGCAGATCTTCCGATTAAGGTCTGCCTTTTTAGATTATGCGTTTATTGCTCTATCTTAGCTCACAAATTTTATTGGGGCGGGCGATGTAAAAGCGCAAATATATGAGCTTATCTGGCTTCACTATTAGATTTTTGTAAAATATTTTTAAAATTTAGTTGACAGTGTTTTATAAATCCTTATAATGAGCGTCACTTGAGTTGAGCAGCAAAGCTTAGCCAAGCAACACAAAGCGGCGCGTTAGCAAAGCGGTTATGCAGCGGATTGCAAATTCGTCTAGTCCAGTTCGACTCTGGAACGCGCCTCCACTAATAAGAACCTTTAAGGTTCTTATATTTTATCTGTACGTTGTATCTATAAAAATCTTTTTCAAACTCCCCTTCTTTCCCTCTTAAACTTTTGTTCTGATTATGCTTTTACTCCCTACTAAAGCATCCCTCAACCAATGATCTTACTTTTGTGTTAGGAGTACAGTTTTACGCCTTTTAAAGGTTCTACGAGATTTACAAGAACATATGCCCACTGCTCAGCATATGGTTAGCTTTAAGTGCTAAGTGCTTTTGCTACTTATTCGTAACTGTAAAATATCCGAAAGTTCCTTTAAGCTAGACCTTCCCTTATAATCTGTACTGTGGCAGAAGATATATTTTGTATCTCTGCCTAAGGACTAATCGAAATTTTGGGGCAAAACAGAGCATAG
>NZ_JALKIM010000098.1 GCF_023050945.1 Anaerobiospirillum sp. NML120448
GCAGCTTACTTATATAAAACGCTAGCTATAAGCTGTTTTTCCCCCTAAATTTACATTTAGGAACCAGATATACCTGGATATTGGTTACATATTTTAGGGGATAATAGGCTTAAAAAAATAGTACCGCTATACTTTACAATTACGCCGATAATAAACAATTTAGCGGCATACTAAATAGCTACTAAGCAAATGCCTATCAGGGGCTGTAAGTGGGTGGCTTTTTAGCTATGTTAATTTAAGCTATGCCTGGCTATGGGGTAGCTGGTATTAGGTTTGGTAAAAGCTTGGCGAGCAAGGATAGCTTCTAATTAAGGCTAAGTTGACTAATAGAGCCTTTGCTTTTACTTTTAGCACCAGAGGCATGGCTGTTGGGGCTTATTAGTACTTAAGATATATCTGCTCCTAATTAAGCAGGGTATAGCTAATACTTGGGCTATGATGGCTTGTTGTTTTGCTTGGCTTGTGTATGCCAAGCTTGTTTGGTAGGTAAAAGACCTTGCATAGTAGCAAGCAGGGCAATTTTATTGGTAGAGATCATTGAGGTGGTAATTGAGTGATCGTGTAATTTCACATGGCAAAGTGCCAGCACCACAAAGTTTTTTAGAGCTTCCTGTAGCTTTTGAAAGTGTACAAGCAGGATTCCCAGCTCCTAATGGTGGCTATATCGATGGTCATTTAGATGTTAACCAATTTTTGGTAAGCCATCCCAGCTCTACTTTTGTCTATCAGGTAGCGGGCGACTCGATGATAGAAGCTGGTATTATGCCTGATGATTTTGTATTGGTAGATGCTAGTATTGAGCCTAAGACAGGCGATGTGGTAGTAGCCATGGTTGATGGTGAGTACACTATTAAAAAGCTACAAACCCACCCACACCCTCAATTAATACCATGCAATAGAGAATATTCTCCTATAGAGATTGGTGAGTACACCGAAGTGACCATTATTGGCCCTGTGATTTCAGTAATAAGAAAGTATCGCTAAGCTATAGGTCTTTTAAAAAGGACATAGGACTCTTGTTTGCTGCGTTCAGGCAAAGACAAGCTAAGTAGGGTGCAAAAGTTCCATGCCATACCATCCTACAGTTGCTAAAAGGTAAGAGTTCTCTTAGCGCAAAGGAACAATACAACTGCGATTTTTACAATTGCTATCAGGCAAGAGAAGGCAAGGGCCATCTGCCTAAAAGCTAATAGCAAGCACTTAGCGGACTAAATCCCATGGGAGGTACATGGTGAGCACCTTGTATAAAGATTAACCTTGGTGAGTAGGTAAGTTAAGTATGGCTCTTAGGGAATAGAATAGAATAGAATAGTTGGCCATGTTGCTATCATGTGCTTTTTGATACCAAGTCATTTGCCTTTGGCTGTTAGTGTTAGTGTCAACTCCAATAAGGACAGTAATGGTAGGTATCCCTCACCTTGATGTGCGCTTATGCTTTAGCTGGTGCTATAGGGAGTATAAGAAGTAATTTTCTAGTGCTGTCATAGGGATAATATCGCTGCCTGGCTTATAATGTATAGGGTTTTTATCTTTTACTTATAAGGTGAGCATATGGGACGCTTGAAAAAGGATGCACGTCAAGTAAAAAAGGCGGTTACTATCTTTATTTCTGACGAAGAGCTCTTTCGTGTTAAGCAAATGGCCCAAACTTGGGGTACTAATGTATCTCAAATGGTTGCTCACTTAATTAATCAAACTTTTGAGTCTAAGGCTTATCTTAATGGCTATGATGATTTAAGCCAAGATGAAAGGGAAGGCTTAAAAGCTCGTCGTGCCCGAGTTAACTTCTTAACCTCACGCCGCTCTGAGGCTGCCCGTATTCGAAACTTTGATCGCCGCAATGGTCTTGATCGAGGCCTTACCAATGTTATGGTGGTAGCAGCACCTGATACTTTAAATGGTCTTGAGGGCAAGGGCTTTCCAGGCTTGTTTTGTAAAAATCTTGGCGATGTATGGATTGTGCCTTATGGTCTATTAGAGCGTATCTCAGTAATTGAGATTATTGAGTACCCATGCTATGCCTCAGTATTTGATTATTTTGCTGGTAAGGAAATTCCTAAAGCTGCTTTAACTGACTTTGTGGGCTCTAAGCGTGACTATGTATTATCAAGCTTTGGTGAAAAGGCTGTTTTAAAACGCCTGTTTGAACTCTATGGTCATTTACGCTTCCCATCAGTACGTCAGGCTGAGCCTATTTTACGTGAGCAAAGAGATGAGCTTAGCAATCGTGTTACTCAATATCAGCGCTTAATGAAGAAGCTTAGAGACGTACAAGCTCAAAAGGCTATTAACGCCAGAATCTGGGAACAAATTCGAACTGGCCAATTTCAAGATAATGCAGTATTAGATGAGGACGGAAAACCATTCGACCTTAGCCAATCTATTGCTGACTTAAAGGCTATTTATGAGCAAAGCCACAAGGCTCAAGAGCTAGTGGATACTCAAACTATGACCCCTCATGAAACTCTTGCTGCCCTGCAAAGCATGATTCCAGATGGCACTAAGTTAGATGAGGAAACCTTAGAGCGCTTGCAAGCCCTAGCTGATACAGCAGGTGAACCATCCGAGGAGTACTTTGACCAATTAAAAGAGCAAATTGATGCTCTCTACGATGGTCTTGATACCTATTATGACCAAAACGGTGATTTAGATGCTTACCATATGCTTGATGAAGCTGTGGCTGCTAATACTTACTACCAAACTGTCTTTGATCAAAGCCGCTCCACACACAGTGAGGAGCACAACACACCACAAGTCAACGACGCATCTAAAGAGAGCCACTCCTTAGATGTAGAAAGTAATGAGCAGGGCAATGCCAATGCCAACGCCAATGGCAGCAACACCGACAACTCTGGTGCGGGCGCTGAGTCTTCCTCAGAGCTAAATGATGACCATATTGCCATCTTCTCCTATGTAACCCCACAAGACAAGGCTCTTGCCAAATTACAGGCAAACCAAGTACAAGAGCCAGACCAGTCTCTTGTTCAGCAGGATGCCTCCCATGAGGAGCAGGTGCCAGATAACACTACTCAGTCGTCCGACAGTGAGGGTAGTTCTCTTACAGAGAGCACAAAAGAGGAAAACTCTCAGGAGAAGAAAGATAAAGTAGTTGCTAAGCGTAAACCTGGCCGTCCCGCCAAACCTAAGCCAAAGGTTACTCGTATTGTGTTGCCTAAGTACTTAGCCTCAACTGCTGCGGATATGGCATCAAGAGTAAGTCAACATGTTGTTAAGCTTAAAGAGCAGGGAGCTTATCCTCAAGTTAGCGAGCCTGATAATGAGTCTAATCGCTATCCAATGCCAGAAATGTATAGTGAGGAGCAAGAGCAGAAGCCTTTTATGCCTAAACAAGACTTCTCTGAATACAATATTCAGGTAAGAGGTAGCAGCTCTAATCAGGAATTTGGCTTTGGTGCGCTCAACCAAATTAAAGCCCAAGATGCAAAGTATCAAGAGCAAAGCGAGCCAAGCTCAGACCATACTAAGGAGCAAGATTAGGTTCTTAAAAGGCTGGCAGGTAGTAAAGTACATGGCTATGATACTCTAAAAGATACGAGATAGTAGCCATTATCAGTACATAACAAGATAGCCTGGCTTTTGCTAACAGCAAGAGCGCCCGCACCAATACCTCCACAAGGTGAAAATACACCTCTAAGGCTCAACTAAAAGGTGTGGGATCTACACTGTAGCTTTTAAGAGGGCTGAGGCTACGTGAATGGTATTTTAGCTATGGCTTGCCATTGGCAAATAGACCTTTGATGTGGGGCATCATAATAGAGCCTATAATAGGCCTACTTAAACCACACTAAAAACTATATAAGCTACCACTTTTTCAAGAAAAAACGATAAATTTAGCTTTAAAATCAAGCAAAAGTTTTTGGTAATAAAGTGATAATTGATTGGTTAAAAGCTTAATTTTATCAGGATAGTGCGCAAAATTTTGAATTTTTACAATTAAAGCTAATATGGCAAATATATAGACATATGGGCGTTGACTAGGTTATGACCTTGCCGCCGTTTAAAAGCTTTCATAGGAGCTCTATTCTATGGGGCTCTCAAACAAGTTTCGCCTTTATCATCCGCTGCATATAGTTGATAGGTAAAGAATAAGCGGTACCCCCGCTTATGTAGGCCTTAATCTTAAAGGCACCCTTTATTAGCTTACGCTAGTACCCATCTTAAAAGCTAATTGCCTATAACAGCAACTACATGCTTTTCCTCCAAGTGCTATTCAGCCAAATTCAAAACCGTCGTGCTAAAGGTTTTAATTAGAGTGCCTATACTCTTAATTCTACATTATTTGGCAATAAAAATAGCATTTTTCTACACTTTATCTTTTGTCTCATTTCTTTTAACCAAAAAAGAACATCGTGTCTGGCTTTATCAATTACCAATATTAATAAGCCTAAAACAACTGCATCTTTAGCTCTAAAAAAGGCTATAGGCGCTCGTTTGTCACGATTTGATAAAGCTATTCAGGCGAAACACCCCATATATTTTCATTTATTAAATTTCAAATGAAGCAAACAAATAACGCCATTAAGTTCTTAATGGCCCAATACCGTGCAATCTTCCAGAATGCATACTTCAAAGGCTTAGCCACTGCCGCCGTCGTAACCATGGGCTTAGCAGCTGGCCAAGCCCAGGCTGCTTCTGTATATGGTGACAATCAAAAGAGTACTGAACTTACAGTTACTATTGATGGCAAAGCAACTGATGAAAAAAATGATTTAAAGACCTACGCAAAACTTCAAGTAACTAATAAATCTAAGGCCTTCCAAAATCAGACTATCATTATTAAAGATGGCGCTGTTGGTACAGACAACTTTGTTAAGGCTGCAGCTGCTCCTGCTAAATTAACTGTAAAGAACCTTGAACTTGATGCAACAGATGCAACTAAAGGTTTAAAGGTTTCTACTGAAGTTGCTAGTACTAATGCAGAGTTAAATGTTCTTGAGAACCTCACAATTAAAGCAGGTAAATTAGAGTTAGCTGGTAAAACAACCGCAGATGCTAAAGCCATTTTAAACGCAAAGCAAATATCCTTAAATAATAAGGATGCGGAAAAGGCCGTTTTATCTTTAGGCGACAGCGGTTCTGTTGTTGGTAATGGTGTAGATGTTGACGCTGCTACAGGCAATATCAAGAAAGCTGCAACTCTTATTAGCTTAGACAACAATGGTACTATCTCTTTTGGTGGTACTGCTGCAGCTGATGCAGTATTAAATGGCCAGTTTGTTGGTGATGGTGAAGTATCTTTAGATTTTAGTACAGCAAGCAAGTCTGGTACTATTAGTGCTTTTGGATATATTAATAAAGCAAAGCTTGCAATTGCAGATAAAGCGAATGCTGTAATTAGCTTAGAAGATAATAAGCAGACTGTTGCTGATGAAGGCACTCTTACTATCAATGAGGGTGATATTGAGCTTACTGATGCTGGCTCTGTTATGACCATTGATAAGGGTACTGTTGTTTTAGGCGATAAGGTAACTCTTACATCTAAGGGTGCTTCTTCAACTGCTGCGAGCATTGTAATTGGCAATGGTACAGATGAAGGTGCTCTTGTAGTAAAGAAAGAGACTGCTGATGGTTTCTTAGGTGCAACAAAAACTGGTGGTATCGAGCTTAAGGAAAATGGCGTTCTTCAGTTCAGCGACGCTTCAGTAGACTTAAGTGGTCTTGAGGTTGTAGATACTGCTGCAACTGCCAAGATTGCAGCAGCTGATGGTGCTTATGTAGTTGGCAATAATGTCACTGTTAGCAATGCATTAACAGGTGATGGCAAAGCAAATGTTTATATTCAAGCCTTAGACACTTTAACCTTAGGCAATGGTTCAGATGCTACTGGTGTTACTTTTGAAAATAAGGGCTTTATTGCCAAGAATCTTGAACTAAAGCAAGGTTATGATGAAGATGCCTTTACTCTCGTTAATGATGTAGAGCTTATTAGCACTAAAGATGCTGGACGCTCTACTGATAATAAACTTATTGAAGCCGCTGATAGTGGTTTAATTAAGGGCTCAGCTATTGACATTAAAGGTGCTGGAGCTGGTTTATCAATTACTGCTGGTAATTATGAAACTGTAGGACAAAATATCACCCTTACCCAAGGTACTTTAAGTGTTGAAAGTGATGATGCTACTACAGTAGATGCTGATGGACAAGATGACAGCATTGCTTCTTCTTTAGTAATTAAGGGTGGTGAGTTTAAGGTAATTGGTGCTGGCACTAATGCTGTAACCGTATCTGGCGCAAAGGCCTCCTTAGACCTTTCTCAAACTACCCTTTCATCTAAGGCTGGCGGTACTGCAGCTCACGTTGGAATTGTTACTCAGGGTGGTGCAACCTTAACTATTGGCCAAGCTCAGTTTGAAAGCTTTGCTAAAAAAATTGGTGACAATAGTGGTGACAAGAACGCATATTTTGGTATTGATGGCGGTACTTTAAAGGCTGATTCTTTAACCTTAAATCAGGGTCAATTAGTTTCTGGTGCTAACTTTGATAGTCCTGTTGCTGGTATCAATTTTAAGAACACTTCTTCTGGAACTTTAGAGGTTGCTCAAACCCTTACCATCAATAAGGCTGATACAGCAGTTGCTGTTGGTGAAAATGGCTTTATCCAGGCTGGTACTTTAGTTTTAGCTCCAAACACTGATAATGCAGCAACTAAGCTTGGCACTGGTAATTTCACTGTTTTAAATGCTTTACAAACAGAATCTGAAGGTGGTATTGAAACTACTGAAGCTACCTCTAAGGTTACCTTTGGTAAGCTAGAATTTGTTAATGGTAAAAATGCTGATGACGGCCATAAAGCTGTAGTTGGTTCCGATGCTTTAATTTCTGGAAAGCTCAAGGTTACTAATGGTGCTCATAATATCGCCGCTGGTAACTGGACTGCTGAGCAGGATCTTACCATTGCAGCTGGCACCTTTAAGATTGGTGATGCTGCTAAGACAGATGCTGATGGCAACATCATTAAGACTTCCTTAACTGTTGAAGGCAAGCTCGATGCAGCTGCTGGCGTGACTGTAGCTAAGGAAAGCACCTTAAATGCTAACGAGTTAAATGCTGGTGGACCAACCGCTATTACTGTTGATGGCACTGCTAATGTTGCAGGTAAAGCTGGTACTGAGTCAGGTGCAACTGGTCTTTATGGTGTAGCTTTAGGTGGAACTGGTGCATTAACCATTAATGAAGGTGGTGTACTTAACTTTAAAGGCGAGGCTCTTGATGGCTTCTACTTTGAGCCAGACTCTAATGCTTTATTAAACGAAAAAGTTACTGCTGGTAGCATTGTTACCGCACCTGGCGCTCAAGTAAATCTTAACTATACCTCTGGTACTACTATTACTGTTGATCAATTAACCAACTTAAACAAGGTATTTGATGACGGTACTACTGTTAACGGTATTGTAAATCTTGGCGAAGCAACCTTAGATGGCCTCAAGCCTGTAGACAATGAAATCACTTGGGATGCTGCTAAGAAGTACGAAAACTACTTACCTGGCTATACTAATAATGGCCTTAAGGAAGCTACTTTAACTGGTGTTGCTACTGGCACTAAAGTAAGTGGTCACTTTGGTTCTATTAAGACTGATGACACCTTTGCCTCTGGTTCTTCTGTAGATGTACAAAAGAAGGGTGGCTTATACAATGCTAAGCCATTAGCAGGTGATGATTCTGGTAAGAAGTACTTTGCTGTAAACAGCTCTGGTGACTCCTTAGGTCTCAATATTGCTGATAAGACTACTGAGTTTACTCTTGGTGGTGAAGGTATTATTGATCAGGTTAAGTTTGCTGGTTCTGGCACCTTAGCTATCGATAAAGGCTTTGGTGATGTAGCTGGCAACGTAACTGTTTCTAAGACCATTTCTGGTGGTGCTAACAGCGTATTAAACATCAAGAATGGCCAGCTTACTGTTGCAGGTGAGAAGAAGAACGGCGTTGAGATTGGTGTATTAAAGTCCGAGGCTGGCACTTCCTTAAATACCAAGGTATTGAAGATTACTGGTGCATCTGGTTCTCAGTCTAATGTCATGGGTAATGTGACTGTTGCTGCAGATTCTGGCGCTTCAACCTCCATTGGTGCAGGCGGCGCTATCTTTGGTGGTAAGGAGAACAAGTTTGCTGGTTCATTCGCTGCAACTGGCGATGTTGAGTTTACCAATGGTGGTACCTCTACTATTACTCTTACCAAGGATGTAGCTGACTTTAAGGGTGACTTGGGTATTAGCGGTGATGCTAAGGTTGTTGTAAATGGTGTTCTTTCCATGACCAAAGCACCTGGTGCAACATTAAAGGATCAAGCTTTCATCAATGTTGGTGAGTACGATCCAGCAAATGCTGATAAGGTTAACTCCTCTGGCTTCTTACAGGCTCAGTACATTAGCTTAGGTGGCAATGCTTTAGCTATTGATCCAGCTTATGGCAAGAATACTTCTGTTGTACAGGTTGGTGCCTTTACTGATACTCCTAATAACCCTAAGACTGGTGTAAGCACTGTTAAGGGTGACATTTATGTTCTCCAAAACTCTGCTTTATTAGTTGGCATGAATGCTAATGGTGAGTTAGATGTAGACTCTGGTCGTGCATTCTTAGCAAGTGTTCAAGAGAATGGTTCATTAACTGACCCTGAGAAGGGTGGCAAGATTGGCTCATTACTCTATGTAAACAGCCAACAGAAGCTTGCAGCTGGTAGCTCTATTGTTGTTGATGCTTTAGCCAACGAAGGCAATGTAGTTGATGCTAATGATGTACTTAATACTAAGTACACTGATGCTAAGAGCTTTGGCACTACAACTGATACTGCGGATCTCTACTTAGGTAAGGGTTCTGTAATTGCTTTAGGTGCGGGCGCTCATAAGGATAATGGCTCTATCGTATTTGACTTCAAGGATGCTGCCGTATTTGCAGATCAAGGCGGTAAGATTATTCTTGATAGCGATAGCTACCTCAAGGGTGATCGTAATGTAGTTGTATTCCAAGATGCTGACAACAATGGTGTTAATATCTTAGGTACTGCTGGTACTAACGATATCCGTGTTGAGACCATTAACGGCTTAATGTACTTCACCTTAACTGCTGGTCAGCAGTCAACTGGTGGTACTTTAACTCTTGATACTGCTAAGGCTGATACCGCATTTAGTCAAGCTTCAGCTCCAATGAAGGACTTCTTAGTTGGCTATACTGCTCTTACTAAGAACTGGAGTGAGTACTATGCTGATGGTTCAACTGTTGAGCGTGTAGAGTTAGTTGGCGAGCAAGGCCCAGCTGCAGAGAAGTTCACTATTGTTGACGGTAAGATTACTGGTTTTGTAAATGCTGCTGATTTTGCTGCTGAAGATAAGGCAAGCAACTATGTAGCTATCCAGACAGGCACTGATGCTGCTACCAATACTCCAATCTACACTGTTTACCACAAGGCTAACAATCTCTTCTTAGAGAAGATTGTTCAGAACACTCAAGGTGCCGCCGCTGATCAAGCCGCACGTATGGGTGAATTTGGTGGTGCTGCTGAAACTGCTTTAGTTGCTACCTCTACCACTTATGACGCTGTTGCAGGTCGCTTCGGTATGGGCCAGCAGGCTGGTACTATGACTATTGCTAACAATGGTCAGGGTTCTGGCTTATGGGTAACCCCAGTTTACAAGAGCCACGAGTCTGACGGCTTCGACGCTGATGGCTTAGGCTACGGTTCTGACATTACCTTATACGGCGTGGCCTTAGGTGGTGATGTGACCTTATCTAACGGCGTACGTGTTGGTGCTATGTTCAACGTAGGCTCTGGTGATGCTGATGGTCAGGGTGCTGCCTCTGTAGTATCTAATGACTTTGACTACTTTGGTGGTTCTATCTACGCAGGCTATGCTATCGACAACTTCTCAATTGTTGGTGATATTTCTTACACCACTATCGATTCAGATGTTGAGGCTAATACTGAAGTAGGTAAGGCTTCTACCTCCTTCGACACCTCTGCTTTAAGCGTTGGTGTAACTGGTCAGTACTCCTTAAAGGTTGCTGAGATGGACGTAACTCCACATGCTGGTATGCGTTTCACTCGCATCGATATGGATGACTACACCATTGATTCTGCTGACTTCGGTAAGGTTGGTCAATACAATGCAAGCTCTGCTAATGTATTCTCCATCCCTGTTGGTGTAACCATCGCTAAGGAGTACGTAACTGATACTTGGACTGTTAAGCCAAGCTTTGACTTGACCTTAACTGGCAACTTCGGTGATGACACTGTTGATGGTACTGTATCATGGGCTGGCGTAAGCAACTATGATGTGTCCACCAAGGCTGAGTTTGTTGACAGCTTCACCTATGGTGCAGCTGTAGGTATCTCCGCTAAGACTGGCAACTTTGGTTTAGGCTTAGGCCTTAACTACACTGGCTCCTCTAACACTGATGAGTTTGGTGTAAACGCCAATGCACGTTACATGTTCTAAGCTTAAATAGGACATTTAACTTAAACTTTAGTTAAATTGAGGCCCAATTCCTTGTAGAAAGGCAAGCTCTACTTGGGTATTGGGCCTCTTTTATCAAAAGCAAACATAGAGTTATCACTTTGATGTTTTTAAATACAATATCTATTTATTTCAAGGAGTAAAAATGGAGCAAAAACCATTAAATCTAGGATTCCTTTTTGGAGCGGGCGCTGAAATGTGCTTAAACTTACCTGATGGTGGCAAGTTTGCCATTAAACTTTTCAGCCAAAACAAGGATGCTCGTAAAGAGCAATTTAGGGAAGCTATACGTGAAATCATAAATAATGATAGTACCACACAGTCATACAAAGATTGGCTTGATTATATTGGTACAAAGAAAAATAAAATCTGTAGCTTTGGTAAAGATGAGTTTAAATCTGTAGTTAGCTCTAGTGTAGAACAGAAAAAAGAGTCAATTATTAAATTTTGCCAAAATATTGATTCAGAGGCTAAGAAAGTATTTTTCGAGCTTAATAATTATCAAACAAATGAGGAAGACTGGAACCAGTTTTATACTACACTTGCTCATAAGTTGGGTATTGATAAGGAAAACTCTCAATACAATTTTGATGTTGAGATTAATCAGCCTTCTAATCAAATTGAAGCTTTTAAGAAATTCTTTAAGTCAGAAACTCTCAAGTTAATGATTGCTTGTATGGAAATTTATGAGACTGAAGCAGATGCTGAAGCTGAGGCTGAGGCTGTTGCCTTGTCTAATGATCAGAATCAACCTAATGGAATGTTCATCTAATTCTTGGAAAAACTACTCTTAGCTTTTCCATATATAAATATTACTATACTATTCTTAACCATATAGAAGTAATAGGTACACAATAATCATGATTTAATTTAAAATGAGGGG
>NZ_JALKIM010000099.1 GCF_023050945.1 Anaerobiospirillum sp. NML120448
ACATAAGTGTTTAATAGCTTATAAGTCCTGACTATAAAACTACACTATTTTATCCTTCTGTATTATATTTTATAAACAACGTTAATTATTTGTTTTTATCTGACGCATCAAATTGTCGGTCTATATGCTGCTATGCCTTATTTTAATGCTCAAAATTACGTCTCAATTAATAAAGATTATGTCTGTATGGCCATTAGTTCAGGTGAAGAACGCTTATCGATACCTCAATTATCAGTAGTTGAGCATTTTTTTGGTCAAGAAATTTCTGCTATGATTAAAGCAGAAGACGATCGTTATTATGGTGTTAAAAATGTCAGTGTCTATCTTTGGTCACGTCATAGACCTCGTGAAAAAGGTATAACTAAAACCAATATACGCTTCATTAATTTAGTAAGCGAAAACATGCGTATAATGGATGATGAGGAACTACATCAGCTTTTAAATCTGGACAATCAGAAAATTTCAACTCAAATTGTAGATTCCTCTGCACCTGCCGCAGCTAGCAAACCAAAAGCCAAGGCTGTCACTACCAAAGGCAAAGCAGTTAAGGCAGCTGACAATGCTGAGGTAGCCGATACTGCTAAGGTTACTCAGACCAAGTCAACGAAAAAGGCCACCAGAGCCAAGAAGACCTCAAAAGCTGAGGAAACTTCCAGCGCAACTAACTGTGCAAAGGTAGTTAGCCCTAAGGTAGATGAGGTAAAGGCTGATGCCAAGGCCAAGGCCAAAGCGACTATCAAAGCCACTGCTACTAAAAGTAGGGCTAAAAAGGTAGCTACTGCCACCTCAACTGAGGCTAATGCTGACGCTACTGAGGCCACAATGGCTACAGACGTAAAGCCAAAGCAAAAGGCCTCTACCGCACGTACTACTAGCAAAGCAAGCTCTAGCACCCGTGCAAAAAAGAGCACTGCTAATAGCTAAATGACCGTGTAGGTTCCTATTCAAAAGCTTAGATCTTTTATAAGGTCTAAGCTTTTTTCGTTTTAGCAAAAAGAGTAAAGCGCCCGCCCATACTCAAGCACTTAAGCTAAGCCATACGCCTCAATCAAGCTTCATTTTCTTGGTTGCTAAGCCTCAATCTTCTATTCAAACTTTCTTTAAATAAATACCTCAACTAAAGCAATAAAATTCAAAGCTGCCAAACAACCATTAGTAGGCACAGCAGGCACGTTAAACAATATTACCCTCAGCTAAGGTAGCCACTTTTACTAATACTCGTAAGCATAGGGAAAAGGAAAGGGAATAAACACTTTCACCAGTTAACTTAGCAAAGCTCTAACCAAAGCTACTTCTATATGCCTATCTTAGGCAAAACAAAGAAAAACAAATAAGCATAAGCCATGAACAAATATGCCTAAGCTATAGGCACTTAGCTTAGCTGCTAACCATACAAAATGCCTTTTGAGCCATTGTGTTTAACCTAAGGAACTGTAAATAAATTAAATGTACGAACTAGTTACAACATATTTTATTAAAACTTTGAATATTGTAAAATCTTATTCTATGCATTTAGTTTAGAGTGATTGTTATGCGTGATAGTTTCGAAATTAGCACTGAAAACCTTAAAGAATTTGTCCAACTTGTTGGTCCAACTCTTAATGAAAGACAAAATAGGATCTTTTTAGGATCATTATCCAAGCTTCTAGGTTCTCGCTGCAATACGCTAGTTCAGAATTTATCAGGAGCAGACAGAAAGACAATCATCAAAGGCAAGTCTGAGGCAGAGGAATTAAAACAGCTACCAAAAGAAGAGTGGCCTGACTTTATTAATTATGTGAGAGAATCTGGAGCAGGGCGTAAATCCGTCACAGAAAGTAATCCTAAATTAAAAGAGGCTATTAAAACACTGGTAGAGCCTCATACTTTAGGAAATCCTGAAACTCCTCTTACTTGGACAACTAAAAGCTTAAGAAATTTACAGAGTGAGCTTGTTAAACAAGGGTTTAAGGTTAGCCATGCCACTGTAGGTAACATACTTGTAGGGCTTGGCTATAGCCTACAGCAAAATCTAAAATATATTTCTGCCACTGAATCTCCAGAAGATAGAGATTGGCAATTTAAGCGCATTAGATACTTTGCAGAATTTTTTATGGCATATAACGATCCCGTTGTATCTGTTGACGCTAAAAAGAAAGAGCTGATTGGTAATTATAAGAATCAAGGGGCAGAATACTGCCCTAAAGGTCAACCAACTAAAGTTTTAGATCATGATTTTGGTACTGTAAAAGCAGCTCAATATGGTGTATATGACTGTGGTGCAAATAAAGGATTTGTCAGCGTTGGATCCTCCGCAGACACAGCATCTTTTGCTGTAAACAGTATTGGTTTATGGTGGGAGCATATGGGTAAAGAAATGTACCCTGATAGCAACAGAATAATGATTACTGCTGATTGCGGTGGTAGCAATAGCTATAGAAGTAGATTGTGGAAAAGTGAATTACAACAATTGGCTAATAAAATAGGCCGTGAGTTTTGGGTATTTCACTATCCTCCAGGAACATCTAAATGGAATAAGATTGAGCACAGAATGTTTTGCTATATGAGCAAGAATACTAGAGGTCGCCCTTTATATAGCATTGAAACCATTATTAACTTAATAGCAAATTGTAAAACATCACAGGGTTTAAGTATCAAATGTGTTCAAGATAAAAATATCTACACTAAAGGTATTAAAGTGTCAGACGAAACTATGAATGAGCTTAATATTAGATACTCAAAGTGGCATGGTGAATGGTTTTACATAATTAAGCCTCAGTCTAAGTAAATTTCCAAAACAAGCTAAATCTATTAATGGTAGCTTTTGCAAAATGTTTAGTTGACACTAGAATCTTTTGCTTCAAATATTGTGAATAATGCAAAATTCGTGGAAGTTATTTCTTTACAGTTCCTAAGATAAGACTGACCCTGTTAGACGCATACACAGGTACTTAAGTTTAGGCATCAAAGCACAATCGTAATAGGCCTTAAACGCAGCCCAAAAGCTTAACAGCAAGTGAGAAACTAACCAGACAACCCAAGCTTGCTCTAAATGAAGCTAAACAAGCCTACAGGCCCTTAATAGCAAGAGAACAGGTAGGCAAGCAAACTTAACCTTTCCAAAAGCAAAAAGCCCCGCCTAACAAAAATAGGCAGGGCCTTAGTAAGCTCACACAACTTATGCTATTTCTTCATAGCATCAATCAACGCAAACAGCTCCTCAACCTTAGCCACAATGCGCTTTTGCTCTTCAAGTGGAGGGAGAGGGAAATAGAACTGCTTTAAAACGTTAAATGGAGGAATATTTTTTATAGCAGTACCTTTGCTGTTAGTTTTAGCAAGTGACTTAAGCACAAAGTCAAAATACAATAGAAAGAAATCTGAAATATCCTTGTTATATAAGCGGATAATCATCAAAGCTTGATTGATAATTCCTGGCCTTATATTTTGTGGAATCATATAAGTTTCGCCAATAGTTCCAGCACAACTAACAATAATGTCATGTGGTTTAACTTCAAAACCCTTCATGCTTTCAAATTTTGATTTAGAGATAAAGTATGTGCCTAACTCAGCATTCTTTTGAATTGCATTTTTTTGTTCATATACTTTATAAGAGTCAGAACCATCTGGAACAAACATTGACTTGGTTAATGAACTACCGAAAGGCCCTTTTTTATAAAAAGCAAGATCATTTAGAGTACACCATACCCAGCCATTAGGCAACTCATATGGCGTATCAAGGCGATCAAATGAGTCATTTTTATTTTTTCTTTTTTTCAAAGAAATATCACTGGAACTAATCAAAGAATGCATTTTGACATTAATTTCTTCAAGTAGTTCAGTTGCTGGCGCTTCATGGCTGTATTGAGGTACAAGCTTACCCTCAATAGCATTTTGCAAAACTGAAGCTTTTAGCTTATCTGGGAACTCAGCATTGAGCTCTTCAAGCTTTTCATAGGATTTGCCATACTCATCAACCAAAGGTAAAAGCTGCTCAAGCTTAGCTACAATGCGCTTTTGTTCCTCAAGTGGAGGAAGAGGAGTTAAATAAGCTTTAATAGTAGTTAAGCTTAATTCCTTTTGCTTAGTACTTCCTGTAGCTAAGTCTTCAATGCTATTTTGTACAGTTGCACTACTTAAATAGTAAAATAAAAATAACGGATTTAACAGCTGTTGGTTAGATCTAACTATTGTTACGTGAGAGTCTACAACAGCTATTTTGTAAGGGTTGAGCTCACTTTTATATAAAGCAACTCGGCCAATAGTTCCTAATCCAGTTGAGTTCCACAAGAGATCATTGTCTTGTACAAAGCGTTCTTTTTTATATTTGTTTAATGTATCTGGATTAATAAATTTAGCTGGTTCAATGTGAAATCCATCCCATTGATTACATTTTTGAGAAATGACTGGTATAGACTCAATATCAGAATAAGTCGGAGATTTGCCTCTCTGGACGTATTCGGCTAATAAATTAAGTTGTACCCACTTCCACTTGTCAGGAATCTCAAAAGGCACGTCTTCTGGGGCATTACCTAATTGCTCGACGGCTGGCTCGCTGTCGAGTTGGGGAACGAGTTTGCCCTCAATGGCCATTTGCAAAATGGAGGCACGGAGTTGATTAGCATTCATGTTGAATTACTCCTTGGCATTAATAAGAGCAAGAATGTTAGCAAGGGCTTTATCAACAATGGCCTCTTGTTCCTGACGTTTAGCCTGATATTGGGCAATAAGCTCATCAGGAGGTAAGATTTCCTCTTCTACTGTAGGAAAGCCACATTGAGCAAAGTTAAAATCTAATTGTTTTAGCTCATCAGGAGTAAAAGCTTTAGCTTTAGGGAAGCCATCAACAATGATTTCCTCTCTATGGTTCCACCATGCTTCAAGATCTTTCATATGCTCAAGAAGCAAAGGCTTGGTCTTAGAGAAGTTCTTATAGCCTTGAGGCATATCCATACGATAGAACCAAGTTTGCTTGGTACTCCAACCTTTATTAGCTTGTTCCTCTTCTTTAGATAGGCGATCAAAGAAAAGAACATTAGTTGCAATGGAAGTGTAAGGGGCAAATACACTGGTAGGTAAGCGTAAGATAGTATGTAGGTTAAAACGCTGTAATAGGCGCTCTTTGATGGCTCGCTTGTTACCACCACCGAATAAAAGACCATCAGGAATAACAACAGCAGCACGACCATTGTAGGCAAGACGGTACATGATAAGGGTCATAAAGAGGTCAGCTGTTTCAGCGCTACGTAAATTACTTGGAAAGTTTTTCTGAATAATATCGAGCTCAGAACCACCATAAGGAGGATTCATTAAAATGACAGAAAACTTGTCCTTGTCAGTATAGTCATCCACATTTTTGCTTAAGGAATTACCATTAACAATGTGTGGCTGCTCAATACGGTGAAGAAGCAAGTTAGTTACGCTTAGCAAATAAGGAAGAGGCTTCTTTTCAATACCATAAAAAGAGCTATTTAAAACTTGTAAGTCGCTAACTTTGCCATCATTAGTCTGTTTTGCCAATACATCATAGGCAGACTTCAAAAAGCCACCAGTACCACAAGCAAAGTCAGCTACCTTATCGCCTAACTGTAAGTTAACATGCTGGGCCATAAAGTCAGTTAGTGCTCGTGGGGTATAAAATTCACCCGAGGCTCCTGCACTTTGGAGTTCTTTTAAGATGCTCTCATAAATAGTACCAAAGGTATGGCTTTGCTTTGGATCACTAAAGTCGCACTCATTTATAAGCTCAAGCACCTGATAAATAAGAGTGCCATTTTTCATGTAGTTATGAATATCAGTAAAAACACTCTTAATAATGGCTTGGAACATAGGGCAATTAGCTGGTAGCTCTAAGTTCTTTAGGCCAGTAAATAAAACATTATCAATAAAGGTCAGTAGTTCATCACCTTTAAGGGCTTTATTGTTAGCAGTGTCTGCCCAGTTGTGCCAACGTAGTTCTTGAGGAACAATGGACTGATAGGATGGGTCAAGAAGTTCGCTTTCAGACTCCATGTCATCATAAATCTTTAAAAAGAGCATCCAAGTTAGTTGCTCAATACGCTGTGCATCACCATTAATACCAGCATCATTTCGAGTGATATCACGAAATCTTTTAACGAAATTACCTAAGCTCATGCTTATCTACCTACCATAGGGCTAACATTACTTAAATCTTGTGAACTATTAGTTGGAATATACAGTTCATTAACCAAAGAACGCACTATTTTGTCATAGTTCTCAGGAGAACCAAAGCGCTCTAAAATGTTTTTAACACTGCCAAAATTGCGGCTTCTTATGATGCTAGACTGCAAAACCTTACGAGTATCAAGCTCACCAATACCATTGTTGTCATAAACCTCAAGTAAAGCCTCTAACACTTCACGAACAGGCTTTTGGTATTGATCCAAGAACTTACTTTGCTTTAAAAGTTCGCTTCTTGATTTACGGGTGTGAAGAGGAGCACCATAGGCCACAGATAAAATTAAGTCAAACTCATCATACTCATCACTTTGAGCGTCCTGTTTTAGCTGATCTATTAAGATACCTTTTTCTTTGAGTTTATTAAAAATGACCTGCTTTTGGGACTCTTCATTCCAAATATCAATAAACTCAGCTTGGGAACCAAACAGTTCTCGTATGCTATTACGAGTGTAAACACGAAACTTTTCAGTGATTATGTTGCCATTTTCATCAAGATAGCTTGAAGTTTCACCAATTAGGCTAAAGGTAACATGATCCAACTCATAAATAGGCTCACGTTCTTTAGGTGGAGTATCATCACCACCATCATCTTTGCCATCTTCAGGTTTAGGCTTAACTGGCTTAGTAACCTTAGTGTCCTCTGGCATTTGTACTGGAATGCCGTCAAACTCAGGGTCATAAAATATTTTGCTGGCATTACGAAAATCGAGAATGGTAAAGAAGGTCTTACCAGCATCTTCACGCAGGCGAGTACCTCGTCCAATAATCTGTTTAAACTCAGTCTTAGAGCCGATATTAGCATCTAAAACAATGAGCTTGACGCACTTGGTATCTGCACCTGTGGTCAAAAGCTTTGAGGTGGTAACTATTACTGGATAAGGCTCATTTACTGAGGTAAAAGACTCATAAAGAGCTTTGCCCTCTTGATCGTCTGCCGTCATACGAACTACATAGCTGCCATTTTGTAGCATCATATCGCTATTTAGCTCTCTAAGCGCATCTCTCATATCTAAAGCATGGCGCTGGGTGGTACAAAAGACAATGGCTTTAGACATTTGACCTAACTGCTTCATGTAAGAGGTAATGATGCGTGCAACCTCATAAGTGCGCTGTTTGAGAATGATTTTGGTATCGAAGTCCTTTACCGTATAAGTACGCATTGGCACTGCATGGCCATTAATATCAATCTCATTTTCCTGAGGTGTCCAGCCATCGATATCCTTATCTAAGAAGATTCTTTTCACTTGGTAAGGGGCAAGATAGCCATCTTCTATACCTTGTTTGAGACTGTAGGTATAAATAGGGGTACCAAAATACTTGATGTTATTGGCATCGTCAGCCTCGTTAGGAGTTGCTGTTAAACCAATATGAATGGCTTCTTTAAAGTAATCTAAAATAGAGCGCCAGGCACTTTCATCTTTAGCGCTGCCTCTATGGCACTCATCAATAATGATTAAGTCAAAGAAATCAGGCGGAACTTGCTTGTAAACATCAGCAATACTCTCTGATACCCCGTCCTCGTCATGGCCTTTGAGTTGTTGGTAAAGACCAAAGTAAACTTGATAAGCACCTTCTATCTTTCTGTTTTGAATCTTGGTGCAAATGTTCTCTAATGGGCTAAAATCACCAATGAGACTTTGATCTACCAATTGGTTGCGATCAGCCAAAAATAGGACATTTTTGATGGCTTTTGCTTCATGAAGTAAGCGCCAAACAATTTGAAAAGCGGTATAGGTTTTGCCAGTACCTGTTGCCATTACCAAAAGTATGCGTTTCTTGTTGTCAATAAGCACAGCCTCAACAGTTTTATTAATGGCCAGCATTTGATAATAGCGAGGAACTTTGCCATCTACTGTTGTGCGATACTGAGCCTTTTCAATATAGCCACGAGTGAGTTCATCTTTAATGCCCTTGTAGGCACACCAACGCTCCCACAGCTCATTTGGGCTAGGAAATTCATCAAGGTTTAGCTCTCTTTGGATGCCTGTAGATTTATCAAACTCAATAAACTTTTTACCAGAGCTTGAGTAAGCAAAAGGAATGTCCAATAGTTCGGCATAAACCTTGGCTTGATCTATACCCTCAGAGTCTTTGCAACCATACTTCTTAGCTTCAACCACTGCAATAGGCATATTGGCATATTTGCACAATAGGTAGTCTGGAAAATTGCGCTTGCTAGCACTAATCTTCTTAGTTTTATTTGCTCCAGGGATAATCTCAAAGCGATCAGATTTTAAGGAATACTCCATAAGCATCATATTAGGAGTCCATCCTGCCTTATTTAAGGCTGGATTAATAATCTGATTCTTAGTGTCTTCTTCACTAAGATGTTGATACTGTTTTATTACCATGGCTAATCCTTGCTTGCCTTTAAAGTGGCAAAACAAACCTAATGCTTTTGACTAATAGGTTAAAGACTAATAACCTAGCTACAAAATTTATCTTATTTTCTCATAAACCAAGGCAGAATCAATAAAAAAAGAGCATGATTTCAGATTGCCAACACAAAAAATAAAACTAAAGAGCAAACTCATATTGCCAATGGTAGTTTGGGCAAAAATATATATTAAGGTCAGGAGTTGCATTGCTCTGTAGCAAACTAGAAGCGCTCTATAGAAAAAACATGTTGTAATGGCTTCTTAATCCATAAGTTAGTTCTAGAACGTCATTAGCCGTAAGCGTAATTGTATCAGCAGTGTAATAGGGCGAGCGCTTTAGCAATTGATAAGTAAGGCAAGTTTAGGGCATAAGGCAAGCACGCAATAAGTAATGAGTAATTAGCTCATGCACAGGGTTAAAGAACTTAGTCTTTAATAAGAATGCAAGAAACACAAGGGCGAGCAAATAAGGTAAAATTTTAGCAAAGATGGATATTAGCTAAGTACATGGGCATTGGGCTTGTACCCAAAGCTTTGTTTAGCTGTGATTTAGGTTGAGGGTTAAAGAGTGTCTGAAAAACAAGATAACAATGAGCTTCAAGGTAGCGACTTATTACAAGAGCTTACCAGTACCGATACCTGTACTGATGGCTATGATGCTATTTGTGAAGCTTTAAAAAAGATTTATGGTAAGCAAGAGGGACAATACCACAGAGCTCTTATTCCTTATTGCTTAGGCGGCGACAGTCCTCTTGATGGTGTAGAAGTGTATTTGTGTAAGCAGGAGCGGGCGCACTGGCACTATATTACCTACGGCTTTTCAGATCTCTTTGAAAATGAAAACCCAGATAGTGAGTTAAGTGGCTATGGCTTTGAGCTAACCTTTAGACTATTGAAGGGAGAGGAGGATAGTGCTCCTGATTGGCCTATCAATTTCTTACAAAATTTAGCTCGCTATGTTTTTGAGAGTGGCAATCCTTTTGATGCTGGTCATCATATGGATGCCAATAGTCCTATTGCCCTTGAGGAGGAAACTGAACTGACTGCCATGGGCTTTGGCTTAGACCCTGCATTAGGTCAAATTGATACTCCTAATGGAAAAGTTAAGTTCTTACAGGTTAATGCCTTAACTCATGATGAAATGATGGCTATGATGTGTGCTCAAGGCGATAAGTTCATTGAACAGACCCATAAGTATCTGCCATTAGGTATTTGTGGGCTTAGCCGTGCATCATTAATGGAGAACGCCGATTTTGTCGAGGCATGGGAGCGCAGTGTTGAGCTGGAAGGTTCTTCTACTGGTTTCTTATATTTAGACCGTATGTCCTTAAAGCAAGAGAATAGCGGTATCACCATCAGCTTGCCATATTCCTATATTCAGCTTATTGGAACCATGATTGGCGCACGATTATTAAAGGACAGACATTTGCTCTTAGTCTCCCCTGATTGCGTAATCGACTTGTTGTTAGGCGATTATAGCCTAAATAAAGAAGAGGACGATTATTATAAGCTTGAGCTTGCTAAAGCTGAGTATGAGTCCATTTTTGAGCAAATTGGCCAATATTTAAAGGCTGGTGCAAGTGGCCCAACCTCTTTTAAAGCTCCTAATAGCCCTGTGGTAATTGAGCTTATAGCCTAAAGCGCAACTCTAAACTTAACAACCAATACAAAAAAACAAGCTCTATCTTGAAAACAGAAAGAGCTTGTTTGGTATAAGTAATAGATTTAAGAAGAAATCAAAAAATTAGCCAAGCATTGAAAGAGCTAATTGTGGACGGCTGTTAGCTTGCATTAACATGGAAGTTGCAGCCTGTTGGATAATTGATTGCTGGCTTAAAGCAGCAGATTCCTCAGCAAAGTCAGCATCACGAATACGAGAACGTGCATCAGCCTGGTTAGCTGCAACGTTAGATTGGTTGCGGATTGAGGATTCAAGGCGGTTTTGTAGGGCACCAAGGTCAGAGCGCTTCTCGTCTACCTTTGCAATCATCTTATCGATGTTTTCTAAAGTCTTCTTAGCACCTGAAGCAGTGGAAACAAGCCATTTAGACTCAGCATTATTGTCAGACTTAACAAGACCAGTACCGTCTTGACCTACTGCACCAGCAGCATCTTTGGCTGCGATGTTTGCCATATCAGCAAGGCCTGTTAAGGTGAAAGCTTCGGCACCTAAAGTAAACACAATCTCATCGCCATTGTTTGCGCCTACTTGGAAAGTAATCTTACCATTGCCATCAATAAGTGAGTTTTTATTATTATTGGCATCAAGCTTACCATTTAAAAC
Organism: Anaerobiospirillum sp. NML120448; assembly: GCF_023050945.1. Taxonomy (GTDB): domain Bacteria; phylum Pseudomonadota; class Gammaproteobacteria; order Enterobacterales; family Succinivibrionaceae; genus Anaerobiospirillum. The sequence goes on from NZ_JALKIM010000099.1 coordinate 10,843, forward strand.
AGTTTGACCGCCAAACTTGGTTTGCTTTGCAATACGGTTTACTTCGGAAGATAAGCTGTTTACTTCTTGTTGAAGAGCAGCACGATCCTCGGAGGTATTTGTTCCATTTGAAGCTTGAACCGCTAAGGTACGAATCTTTTGGAGCATGTTGGTGGTCTCATCGAGAGCACCTTCAATGGTCTGAGCAACTGCAATAGCGTCATTGGTATTGCGGTTACCCTGGTTAAGTCCGTTGATTTGGGTAGTTAAACGATCTGCGATTTGTAAGCCAGCTGCGTCATCCTTGGCAGAGTTAATACGCATGCCAGAACTTAGTCTTTGATAAGTAGTAGTGAGCTGATTTTGTACATTATTTAGGTATCTTCTACCATTTTGAGGTGCGCAAGACCTTTCTTAGAAAAACATTACACAAACGTGAGGTAGGTCAAAAAATGGAGAACTAGCGGTTCTAAGCCATAAAACCTCCAAATAAAGGCAGAATAGAATTTGTCAAT
>NZ_JALKIM010000100.1 GCF_023050945.1 Anaerobiospirillum sp. NML120448
ACTATTAGTTATATTAGTTTAATTTTTCAAACAGAGCGGCGACGATTTTGATGGGCATAAAAATATTGTTTTAGGCATACCCACTTTACCAGTTTGGGGCAAAACATCTTAGCAATACCCAGTTTTTGGTAAAAATAAGATTTAGAGCTTATGGCAACAGCATATTGGTGCTGTCTTTTCTTGGGAGGCATGGGAGTATGGCTCCGTTTGTTTTTGCTCTGTGATTGCCTCTTTGTATGCTCATTATAGCATGCTACAAAAGTAGGGTAGCTCTATGATGGTCTGGTGGTGGTTAAGCTAAAAGAGTTACTGAGGCTAGCATTTAGCCTACTAAGTGCTTATAAGATGGCTATCTCTTAGTTATAGGTTGTTTTAGTGCTGGATAAGCATTGAGGATTGGGGTAGCTGAGCATGGCGCTTGGTTAAATACAACTGGTCTAAGTGAAAATAAGATATCAGAATGATGACTGGGACAAAGGTGCTTTGGACTATAATGGAGAATCAAGGCTGTTGCTGTTAGACTCAATTATCTCTAAGAGTGTGCTTAGTTTTAGCTGCTAAGATGATTGGTGATTGTTGGTAGCCTACTTAAGCTGTATGGCTAGCTTGCTGTTTACTCATTGTACTTACTTTGCATGCTATCAGGCTTGGTTGCGTGGAAGATGAGCACTAAGGAGTAGGGGCGGGCGCTGACGCTTTTGCTGTACTGTACTGTACTGTGCTAATGCTGTTTTGCTTCTGGCTTTGGACTTGTCGCTGGCCCTGGTTTTGGAGTAGGCCCTGCTTAGGGAGCTGGTATGCTGGTTAAGTCGCAGGAGCGGGCGAGCTTGCAAGCTGATGAGCTGGCTGGCAGGCTAGCGGGCAGGCGAGTGAGCGGGCGTGGGATGATAATTTTGATTGGTGCGTTGTAATGTCGAATTTAGCTGAGCTGGAAAATCAGGCGTTTACTGTGTCTGATTTTGTAAAACAAACTAATGACTTCTTTAACCGTCTGGGTTTTGTGTTAATCAAAGGCGAGATTTCGCAATTTAGCGTACACACTCACCTGTATTTTGCTATTAAAGATGAGCAATCTGTGGTTAACTGCATTATGTTTGCAGGAAATGCTAAAAAGCTCGATTTCCAGCCGCAAGATGGCCAAAAAGTTATTGTTTATGGCACCAACTCTTTGTACGGCAAAGCAGGCAAATTTAGTATTAATGTAGCGCAAATGGAGCTAGCGGGACTTGGCCATATTATGGAGCAATTGCGTCTTTTGGATTTGCGCCTGGCTCAAGAGGGTGTTTATAGTATCCAAAGGCCTTTTCCTGCCTTAGTAGAAAATGTAGCGGTAGTTACCTCCACTGAAGGTCGCGTGATTGACGATATTCGCACCAATGTCTTTCGTCGCAATCCTTTAGTTAATCTTTATGAGTTTCCTTGTTTAGTGCAAGGCCCTGATGCCCCAGCCTCAATTGTTAATGCCCTTTATCAGGCCTATCAAGCAGCAGAGCGCTTAAAGTTAGATGTCATTATTGTTGGTCGTGGTGGCGGCTCTTTTGAGGATCTCTTGTGCTTTAGTGATGAGAGGGTGGTACGGGCAGTAGCACAGTCGCCTGTAGTTATTATTTCAGCTGTAGGCCATGATGAGGATAGACCTTTATGTGATAAGTCAGCCGATTATAGAGTTAGTACTCCAACAGCGGCAGCTGAGGCAGTTACCAGTTATCCTTATGTAAAATTTATCGAAAGACTAGAAGTAGCCGTAGATGATCTTTACAACAAGATGGGCTTATTAATTGATAGCTACGACCAAAGAATTAGTAATTGCTATGCTCATTTAGAGCGTAGCCCTATCTTTGCTGCGCTGGGGTATAAAGACAGTCAGCTCAATCAGCTATGCTATGGTCTTGATAATGCTATGAAATTAGTATTATCCCACCGTCAGCAAAAGATTAATTATTTAGTAGGTGCCTTAGAGCAACAGGGTGTTAATGAAAGGCTGCTTAAGTACAATCACAATATTGAACAGTCATTAGCTACCTTAAATAACTTTGCCTCTGCTATAGATGAGCGCTCTAATCGTTTAAATCAGACCATAGACTATCTTTTCTCTAAGAGTGTTACAGATAAGCTCAATAGCTATGCCAATTATTTAGAGCAAAGCTTGATTAAGTCCTTAGACAAATCTCTGCAAGATAAGAGCGAGCGACTTAATGAAAGATTATTACGTGCCGAGGAAAGGTTGGTTCAAATAGCTAATTCAAAGCTACGTGAGCTTAGTGAGCACAAGGCACAATTAATCTCTGGTTTAGAGGTGAGACTGGAGCAGGCTATTAACAATATTTTACAAAGCACTAGAGTGCGCCTCTCTTTGCAAGAGAAGCTCTTAGAATTAGGAGAGGCTTATCCTAATGACTTGCCTTCTTATTTTGATACCAAGTTAATGCATGGTGCTAAAGACAAGGTAAGTAATGCTATTTCTGCTTTAGAGAAAGTAGAGGATGCTGTCTTTGCTTATGAAGATAGGGTAGATAGTGTGCAAATTAAATTAGAGCATAGCTTTGATGCTCTGATTGCACCTCAAATAAAGGATTATGATTCTGAAATTGAGCGTCTGATTACCAGATTACAAGCACTAAACCCTCTGTATCAATTAGAGCGTGGACTAAGCTTAACTACTTTAGATGGCATGCATTCTGTAGCTGGTAAGGACATTAATGTCGGTGATGAAATCATCACTATTTTAAAGGACTATCAAGTGCGCTCCACAGTAAGTGCTATTGAGTTTAAAACACTGTCCTTAGACAAGAATGTTAAAGACGCACAGGAAGTTTAAAGCAAATCGCTTAGTTTACCATAATACTATTATGTTGTGGCGCTTTGTAAGTGCGCTTTGAGGCAATGATTATCTTTTTTTGTTTTAGTGTCAGAGTAAGCTAACAACTAGCCACAACATTAGGTACAATGATACTTTGCTATATAGCATTAAGGCCTATCACTTGCTAAGTTCCAAATGCAAGTTAGTACAATCACATCAAACTTAAGTGTCTCAAGGTCAAAAACAAAAACTTAGCTTTTGGCCTATAGGAGCTATTGCCTTAACCAAAAAATAATTTAATAGGACTTGCGCTTAGGTTGCTCTAAAGTCTCTAATGTTTTTTGTCTTTCAGTATCCCTATTAAGTCGTGGTACTGGTTTTGGGTAATGTGTTTCTAGCTTAAGCTATTACTAGGGCTCTGCTTAGGCAAGGGCCAGGCTTAAACTGGGCCTGTGGCTAAAAAAATATTATGGCAAGGTCGTGTCAGGTAATGCTTACTTAGGCTAGGTAATAGCATGCAATGGCGGCTAGGTAATAACTGGGCGTAGCATAGCATGGTATGGAAGAGCAAGGTAAGGCAGGGCAGAGCAATAAGGCTATGCCTGGTCTGGCCTGGCCTGGCCTGGCCTAGTAAAGCAAAGCCAAGCTAAGCTAAGCAAAATATAGCTAAGCTCTGGTTTGCTAATAAGGTGGCTCTTGTGATTTAGTTGTGCATGGGCGGTAGGTGATAGGGAGCGGGCGCTTAATTGCTTGATTATCAGCGTTGGCGTATTTAGTTTGTTCTTTTGGTAAGTTAGATTAAAGGGGTGTGCTCATGAGTTACACATTGGATAGCATAGTTGCTCTCATTAATCGTAAAGAGCCTCTTCCAAGCCCTTTTTTAAAGGCTTTAAACAATGTTAAATCATCTGCTCATCACTTGGGTATTCACAAGCTTACTTTAAAAGAGCTGTGCTCAGACTTAGATTTAGAGCTTACAGAGCAACACTATGATAGTGAGAGCTCTTTTATTGATTGTGACTACTTGTATAAATTAGTTAGCGTATTGTTGCGTCATGATGTGGCTATGATGCCTATGGGCGTGCCACGCAATTTGAGTATTTACAATCAAATTTATCTTACCGCTCGAGCTGACATTTTAGCTGATAGCGACATTTATCAACTGCAAACCTTAAAAGGTCAAAAGAAGACTAAATACACTAATAACGAAATTGAAGTTATTATCCGTGCTCGCAAGAAAATTCAAAACTTCAATACTATTTTGCATGTTTTTGAAAGCTTAGGTGCAGCTCGTAGCGCTCCTTTAGAGAACAACCAGCGCATGGTGCTTAATGACATTATCGATGATATGTTATTGCCTCGTGATGCTGAGCGCTATGTACGTAATCTTTTCTCTTATGCTTGTGAGCTGGGTTCTTTTAACTACGACTTTACTAATCCTAAATACGTAAGTGTAGCCAATGCTGCTTGGGGTGATGAGGTTATTAAAGAAACCATTGATATGGTGGCTCGCATTATTGCGCCCGCTCACTTAGCTATTACTATTCCCGAGGACTTCCCTCACGCTCAGCTGTTACAGGAGTTGTACTCACAATATTGCCCTATGGTCTTTACTCCTCAAGAGACTGTAGAGGTAAAAAATATTATTCCTGTTAGTGAGCGTCCATTAAGTGAGATTAACTTTAATCAGCGTCATGCTCGCCTTAAAGAAAAGCTTGATGCTCTGTTAAAGGAATATCACAACACTAAAGATAGCAATCAAACCTTAAAGCTATGTGACCAGAGCAAAAATGAGATTTTGCAAAGTCGTCCAGGCTACAGCTCCGATTTAATTCGCCGTGTGGCAGTATTGCCAAAGCAATATGGCAATCTCACCTCATATATCGATAACTTGCAACAAAAGTTAATGAAAGATGAGGACACTCGCCTCTTAGTGCCTAATTTTGGTAAAACCTTGTTGTCTATCTACATCAAGGATGATGATGGGGTAGCGTTGACTCCAACCACCATTACCAAAAGGATGCTTAATACCTATTGTAAGAGCAATAACTTTGCCTTAGATGGTGATCCTAATGCACAGACAAAGAAAAGCCCGTTAGGTAGCGCTAGCGCTAGCTCTAGCAATGGCGATAGTAACGACGTAACCAGCAAGCTATTATTTGCTGATAATAGCGAACGCTTATCTTATGTGATGGCAACTGAGAGTGTGCTTAAAGAAACTCTAGCTATGCTTGACGTGGAAGAGCGTAAAGCCAAGGCACAGCAGTTCATTGAAAATTCAACATCAGGACAAGTGGCCATTGATCGTAAGCCTATTAATAGTAACGCTACTAATACTAATGATAAGAACCCTTATCTTATGTACAGCTCTAAGGTAGCTACTATCAGTGGTGATATGGAGGATCAAAAGAGCAATAAGCGCAAGTCTACATTGTTAATTGATCCTTGTGATTTTAGTGAGCCTAAAGCTGCTAAGGATAGTAGCGAGCAAACTATTAACGAGGAGGTAACTAATAGCGAGCAATCAAGAGGTATTGTTAACGAAGATAGTTTCCATGTGGTGCCTTACACCTTTGATAGGGTTAACTTCCTCTTTCATAGCTATTTAGTATGGTCTGACGATGAAAAGTTAGTAGTCAATGATCCTACTCAGGGTAGACCTAATCGCAATGAGGATTACGGTACTAATCTTGAGCAATTTATTAGGCATCCTGACAAAAACTTAGCTCGTTTTAATCGTGTTATTAGTTATGAGTTTTTGCTCCGTAAGCTCTTTGGTGCGGCCAATAATAGTTCGGCACTAAATGATTTAGGCTGTTCAGATGAGCATGAGGTAGAGCATCTTTTTGAGCTTATTTCCCATAATGATAGCTATCTTTCTGGCATTCATACCTTGCCTTTGGTGCTCTATCACGGTCTTTATTATTTTGATCGCTACTTGCAAAAACCAAGTACTCATTTTAATAATGAGCTCTTTTATATTGCTGTCTTTAAGCGTGAGCCTTATGCCCTTAATCTCTACTTATCTCGTATTTTCCATAAGTATGGCCCACGATTAATTGATGTGCCACAAGAGTTTTATACTCTCTTTGTTTTTAACTTATTACTCTTCCCTCAAAATGACTCCTCTACAATGTGTCAAAGATTGGCTAACGATATCTTTAATCATACCAATCGCTCTAGCAATCTACACAAAGTAGTCTTAATTAGAACTATTGCTCAGCAGTTATACGACTTTGTTACTAACAATCACAAAGATTGTTTGACTATGGAGTTTTTGTGCGAGGATGAGGTTACTTATCGCAATACTTGGGATGAGTTTAATGCTCACATGCATGAAACTCAAAAGCTCTTTAGTTCTTTATTACCAGAGCAGTATTTTGAGCAAGTTTGTCTGAAAAACTCATTTTACTTATGCTTAGAGCACACAGTATCTCGCTATGCTCGCTTAGACAGTAAAGATCTCAATAACTCTGAGAGTATCACCAATAATTTAAATTACTTGCAATTAAAGTCAGTAGGGCAAGCTAGTGAAGCCCTCTTCACCTTATTAGCTACCATGGATAAAGTTTTAACCTTAATCGATGAGCTAAGCACTAAGGTCGATGAGTACTTAATTGCTAATCCTATTAAGAAGGCTTTTGAGGAGCCTCAATTAGATAAAGACAAGCTTAAAGAAGATTTAGCAAGTTTAGATCTTGAGACTCAAACTCCTATTTTCAAGCCAAAGCGCCGCCAAATTAAAAAGGATAAGGAGCAGGAGCAAGATAGCCAATTTGAAACTGCTGAGCAAGAGCGTGAGGACATATTTAAAGACTATGCCCAGCGTTTTTCCAAAGAAAGCAAGAAAGACCAGCTACTTGACGATGATGGCGGTGAGGGCTATCAGCCACGCTGGGAGCTTGGTAAGGGCCAAACAGGTACTAAAGCTAAGTCTTTAAGCGCCTCAGATCTGGCAGCTAAGCTTATGGCTAAACGCAGTGCCAGCACTGGCACCAGCGCCAGCTCAGCTACTAACGCTTTGTCCACCTCAAAGAAAGGCTCTAATAACAATGCCAATGCCAGCAATAGCACTGACAGCACTAATCAAAAGACTAGTGCTGACTTCTCTAAAATGATTGCCAGCATCAAAGAGGTAGGCGATAAAATCGATGAGAGTAAGTTAAGCGGTGGCTTTAATACCATGGCTCTCTATCGCAAATTAGACATTGATAGCATGGGTGAAAAGCAATTAGATGAGTTTGACAATCCAGCTTTTGTAGAGCCTCAAGTCTGCAAAGATCCTAAATTAATGGCTCTGGTCGAAGAGTGCGTGACTAAGTTTAAAGCTACTAAGGAGCTAAAGCTTACCATTGATAGTGCCACTATTAGTCATTTCTTAACCATGCTCAAACGCCAGGAGCATTTAAAGGGTGTTAAAGATCAATTCTATCAAGACATTCAAACTATTATTAAGCTGCTCAAGCTTTACCAGCAAAATGAGCATGATCATAGCCATGATCCAGATACTTGTGCCCTCAACTTTAACCAAGTGATTGTTGATTTTGGTCAAGAGCAGTTTATTGAGTGTCTCCATAGACTCAATATTTACTTCATGAATTATGGCTGTATGACCCTAGCCTCCGTTATGGCTAAGGCCAAGGGCTATGGTCAGGTCTTAGCTAAGAGTCCAAGCGCTAATCAAAAGATTAATGCTTACTATGCTATTGATTGGGTAAAAACTATTGGTCGAGGCAGCCCATTCTTTGATGATATTATTCAGCCCTTGCTGGATAACTATGTAGTGCCATTAGTTAAGAAACTAGTATGCTCTAACCACAATTATTTGTACTCCTTTAGCCACAATATTGATTTTAACGAGCGCTTAGAGGCAATTGGTTCATTAGTACGTGAGGACTACTTAAGGGACTTTGTTCTAATTGGCTTGCCATTTAACCGCTTTGTGGTTGATTGTGCCTGTGCCCAAGGTAGTGAAAGCTATCTTAATAAGATGCGCTCTTATGCTTTTAAAGTTCAAGAAGCATCAGCTATTGGCTTCCCTAACGGTATTGCCTCAGAGCGTGTTTATGAGCTTTCGTCATTACTCAATAAGACCATTGGCGTGCAAATTGTTCCTTATGTGTTTAACAATATTAGTGATGTTAACTATAGCGCCTTACGTCCTAGCATTAAGGACATAACTATTTTGCCTATCCCTGAAAGTTATGGTTTTACTGCGGCTGCTATCGATAAAAACCAGCGTAACCAGGTAAATAAAGAGAGCTATGAAGATCTCTTATTTACCTTATATTGTGCCCATATAGTGCTAGAGACTTTGTATGCTCTTATGCCAGTGGCTAAGGAGTCAGGTCTATTAAAGCTCTTAGCTCAAGAAATTGTTGCTATTCATCATCTAGAATTTGATGAAGAGGCCAGTCAGTTTATCCAAGATTATCTACAGGGCTGTTTGCATTTTATTAATAAGCAAGGGGCCATTGAGCAAAGCTTATTGCTCTCACCAAAAGACTCTTTATCCACTATGATTTTGGGTACTAGAGCCGATCATCGCTTAAAGAGATTGATTATCTTTGCCTTTGGTTATCAGCTCAAGCAGGGCTTTGTCAGCACTGTAGTGAAAAAGCAATTTACCTTGGTGCTCAAAAACCTCAAGCTGGTAGCAGAGTTTACCAAAGCTATTAGGAACTCACATTATAAAACCCCAGCTAAAAGGGCTAGCAGTGATAATCCAATACCAAAACAAGGCTTTTATCAGCCTCACAGTGGTATTAAAAACCAGCAGCTTAATCTTGATATGAATATGATTAAAGCCAAAATCAAGGAAAGTGAGCAGGTACAAGAGGTTATTACTGAATTACGTGATAAAGAGCAAATGCTCCAAGAGCAAGAGCTGTTCTCCTCCTTAACCTCCAAATCAAGCCCAGCACCAGCCGAGCCAGCTCAAACTGAGCCAGCCCAAGGCCAAGGCCTTGGCTCAGTCAGTGCTGCCGCTTCTGCCCAAGAGCAAGGCTCAGCCTCAGAGCAGAGCCCTAAGATAGCCTCGGGAAATGCTAAGGAAAATGCTCCTGAGCACAAAGAGTCAGAGCAGCAAAGTACTGCTAATACTCACCCAATTATGACTAAGCTTGATGTCAAAGTACGTAATGTCATTGAGGCATTGGCCGTACAAGGTACCGATGCTATGGTCTATAGTGAGTTTAATGGTATTTGTGTAAGCCATGGCCTTATTTCAGGCAATTATTGTATTGAGGTGCTCAATGAGTACTCCTTTGAAGAGTACGATGAGCCTGTATTAGAGCTTGATGGCCATGATGATAGTGCCATTGTCTACATCACTACTGATTTGCTTGAACAAATGAACCAAGATTGCCAAGGCTCCTAGCTCAGCTAAGCAAGCTTAGCTAAGTTAGCTTTAGCCAGCTTAGCTACTTGCCCTTTGCCATTAGCAAAGGCAATGGCAACTCACGGCCCTTACAAAGGCTAAAAGGCTCGCTCAGCTTCCAAGATTAAAGCCCACCATAGGTAGGCCTCTAATAAGGCTTAGCTCTGGGCATTACCTTGGTAATGCAAGGCTCCTATGTCTTAGCTAAGTAGATTTAGATAAGATGTGCTGTTTGACAACTAATAGCTTTGTCTGGGCATTGCTATGTGGTTGTTGTATCAAAATTGCTTTGATATATGGCTTGACAATAGGGGCATATCATTAAGGCTAGCTGCTCTATATTGTGGTTGCTAAGGCTCTTAGCCTTCTAAAAAGTAAGATAAGTGTCCTTCAAGTCTATTAGTCTTTTTGACATGTGATTTTGTCTTAGTAGTGAGCTATAAGGCTCTAATACTTAACAAGAGCTCTAAAAGCTTAGCTTGATACTATAGACAACTTGCTAATGCCTTTAGGATAAGTAGCAAGTAGCACTAGGCTTTTTAGTAAGATAGCTCTATTTTTCTAGCTCTAGGTAGCCCTTTGAGAAAAAAATATCCATGGGGTGCTTAGATAATGCTACAATTTGCCTGGCTTATCTTAAAGCCCTTGATGGAGCCTTTTATTCTATATTACAAAGCTCTAAATGAGAGTAATGCTTTTTTGTTCCTAGCAGGTTGATAACTCATGTACTTATTGAAAAAGATTTGTGCCGCTCTAGTTATTACTTCATCCTTGATGTTAGTTTCACAAGCTCAAGCTGATGTTCGTATCGATATTAAGAATGATAGTTCCGATGATTGCTCGGTTGCCTTTAATGCCCGTGTAGACAAAACTAAGTGGATGACTGTAGGCTGGTATGTTTTTGTACCAGGTGAAGAGGGCCCTGTAATTTTAAAGGGTGCTAATGATGTACATGAGGTCTTTATCTATCACGATTGTGGACTAAATCCAACTGATAGAGATGAAGTTAAGAAAGGCTGGATTAAGACTAACTTTAAATTTACCGATTATATGCCAAAAGAAAATGAAGATGGTTACCAAGAGGTACAATTTGTCCGCCTAACTAGCCCATCTTACAATATTGGCGGTCGCCGCTAGTAGCTTGCTCTGAGAGCTTTGATACGGCTTATTGCCTAATCAAAAGCGGCTCTTAGAAAGCTCTTTATCTTTAGGCCGAAGAAGCCTAAAAACCAATCCTGCTCCTGCCCTAAGCTTCAATCCCACTCTTTCCAAGGCTTAGGGCTTGGGCCATAGTCCCACAGCCTACCACCATCTTCTCATCACCAATTCTCATTGCCTTTCTAGCCACTCCAGCAGCAACCTTTAACAAGCAAGCAACTAAACAACTAAGCAACCAAGTAAAAGAAGCGAACAAGCTCTACCAAAATCAATCTAGCTTAAAGAACTAGCATTACCACTAAAGCGCCAGTCCACACCAAAAGTAAGAAGCACTTTAGCTCAGCCTCTAACAAGCATAAGGGAAACTTTTGTTTACTTTAAACTCTGACATTGCTCAGTCGTATTCATAGCTTACAGATGGCTTATAAAAGCCATTTATCTCTTATGAGCTGCCATATTTTAGTTGTAAACAGTTCTCTTAGTAAATGAAATTGCTGGTTCTTTAATAAGTGTAATGAAGTAGAGTAGCTGATAAATATCAGTTTTTTCACAAAATTGGGCCATTTGCAAAAAAAACAAATTACAGCATAAAAGCAAAACAGGCTCAAACTATGAAGTAAGAGCCTGTTTTTTCAACCCATAGGAACTGTAGCTAATTAAATTGATCTTAATCTTATGATATCATAATAACCTAAAAGTGAGGTGATTTATGGAAAACACTATTCAAGTTACTCTATCAAAAGAAAGCATCGAAAAATTGATGGAAGT
>NZ_JALKIM010000101.1 GCF_023050945.1 Anaerobiospirillum sp. NML120448
ATGCGTTCAGGATACAAATACTTATGCTAAAGGTATTAAAGTATCAAATGATACTATGGATAAGCTTAATATTAAGCACTCCAAGTGGCACGGCGAATGGTTTTACATAATTAAACCTCAGAATCAGTAAAAGGAAGTTTCCTAAAAAATCTAAATATTTTTTGGGGAGAGCTTTTGCAACTTTAGTGAAAATTCGTGTGTTTTATTTTTTTACAGTTCCTAAGACTAACGCTGCTAAACCAAGTATGGAAATGTGGCTAAGCCAATTCACCTTAAAGCTATCCTACGTTATCGCACGATGCATTGGGGCAGGAGTTACCACTAAGGCCTTGCCTAGCAGCCATTGCCTATCTGACATTCATTGCTGTCCTTGGCTGGGGAGATTAAACAAAGGAAATGTCGTTGGAGGGCGTTTATTAGTGTATGAAAGTAAGGGTATGAGGGTACTATTTATAGCATTAATGCAGGTGCTAATAGGGGTGGAAAAGTAAAGAGTTAGTGTGTGAAAAAAATCAAAGAAAACGTGATAATAGCTATGTTTATTGGCTCTTGATAGCGGTAAAATACTAGTATCTTTTGGAGAGTAATTGTTGCTCTCCACCACACAATTAAATAGGAGCACATTTATATGTTAGCTACATCCCTTGAGCTTGCAACTAAGTATGATTATCTTGCAGAGAAGTTTGCTAAGAGCTTTGAGTGGTTAAAGAACAACGATGCTACCAAGCTTGAGAATGGTCGTTATGACATTTGTGAGGGCGCTTTTGCTTTAGTACAGCGCTATACCACTGTTCCTTTTGAGGCTATTCGCTTTGAGGCTCACAACGACTATTTTGATATTCAGTATTTAGCTCAAGGTATTGAGACTTTTAATGTTTGCCTCCGTAAGGATTGCCAAGTAACTGAAGAAGATCCAGCCAACGATATGGTTTACTTAAGCACTCCTGAGGTTTACACCTCTGTAACCTTAAAGCCAGGTGAGTTTGCTATTGTTCCTCCAGAGGAGGGCCACCAGCCACGTATTGCTCATCAGGGTAATGCCGTTGAGGTTGTTAAGGTTGTAGTTAAGGTTGCAGTTAAATAATTATGAGTAGCTCTGATTAGTCTTAAGAGCAATGGAAAATAGGACTAATTAAGAGCTCAAGTGTGTGGAAATGTTAAAAAAGAGGTACAACTTTTTTGGGTTAAGTATTAATGCACCTAGGTTATAAAGGGGGGTACCCTTTATAACCTAGGTAAATACTACCTTTTAGGCTAATAAGTACTCATCAATTTCCTTATCCTCTTCAGCATTGACCGAATCTTCGGGACACTCAACATACTCATATTCTTTAGTTAGGGACATCATAGAATTAGGAAGAGATATTCCCATTGTCTTAATTACAGATGCTTGTTTGCCAACTATAGGCTCAAAAACAACACCAGACTTATATTGTTCCAGCCTAATACAAGACAAAGTATTGAGTACAGATTTAAAAGAACGGAAAGTATCTACGTAGGCACTAATGCCTTGTTTTAGCAGAGCCTTAATCTTATTGCTCATAGAGATTTGAATAACTGAACTATAGAAAACATAGAACAACTTACTCTCAAAACCTTCGTTTGTATGAGCATGTAAAGAATTGCCGCTATTAGAATTCTTAAATACTGAAATGTGCCCTTCAACTTGTGGCCTAATTTTGTAAGAAAGAAAAACTTCAACTGCAGATTTATTAGCGTCTAAGGAAAGAAGCACTCGAAAACCTGCATATTTAAGGTGATTGTTTAATTTGACTATATCTACCTCTAAGTCAGCTGGACTAAAAGAGTCTTTATTTAAGTCATCAAAGTTTGAAATAGCAGATAAAAACTTCTTGTCACTTTCAGATAACTCTTTACCTGTCATGGCAGAAGATTTTAAACAATCAAATCTTTGACGAGTTTTACGATGAGTTTCATAGTAGATATCGTAATTAAAGTAAACATGGTATTTAACACTAACACTATGATTATTTCGTGCTCGCTTATTTTGAACCTTATTAGGATCCATGTTTATTGTGGCTTCAAACGATTTACATTGAATATATTCGCCTGCATCTTTTAAGTAGTTAGAGGCTACAATGTTGTCCGCAATGGCCATATCAACATATCTTTGTGCATCGCTGCCTTTAGCAATTCTTAAGTTAAATATGGCATTTTTGTTTTGCGATAAGACAGACTCTACGTTCGTTTTTGAGTCATAGCCTTTATCGATTACATAGGTACTACCATCAAGCAAGACACCCATTTTGGCTATCTTTGAAATGAGAGTAGAAAAAGCAGATACATCGTTACAATTACCATTAAAAGGCATATAAAAAAGAGGAATACTTCTACCAAAGCCAATACTACTTACAACTTGTAGATTCATAATTGACTTGATTGTCTTGTCTTTTCCCAAGCCAAGATCAATATGTGCAAGAGTGTCATTGGAATGGTCAATACTAGTACCGTCAATAGCAAACAGTAAGCCTTTAAATCTCTTTAGCAAAGGATTAGCCTCAGAGCTTTCCTCGGCTTGCTCTCTCTCAATAAAAATGCTTAAAAACTTTTTAGAGAAGTTCTCTACGAACTTTTGGTCGACTTCGCTAAGTATTTTAAAAGCGCTACTTCTAGATGTTGTTGAAACACCTGGAGTAATGTACTCTTTGGCAAACTTCTCAAAACCTTCCAAGTTAGCAGAACCGTCATGAATAAAGTACGCCATAAGAGTTACAGAAGCTTTTGCCTTTCGCTTGACTTGCTTGCCCTTATATCCAGCCTTTTTATAGGCGTACTCTAAAGCCTCAAGTATGCCTATGTGTTTAGCCTCATCCATAATGGCCAATATACTGCCAGCACTTTTATTAGCAACATAGTCGTCTCTGGTTTTTGGAGCCTGCTCTAAAACTGGTTGATCAATAGAGTCCTTACATAACTCAATAAGCTTTGCAGGATCTGTACTGAAAGGAACACCATTAGCAGATTCAATCAACTTTCCTGAGTCGTTAATTGAGTAGTCTTTGCTTGCCACTAGAGTGTTAATGATGTCTGCATCTTGATTGTTATCTTTAGAGAAGTCATTAATATGCTTAATGTCATATGAGCCCTTGCCTTTTCTAGAGACAATATAGTCTTTAAACTCAGGATAGTCCTTTAGAAACTTATCATTGAACTTAATAGGGCCCTCATTTTTCCTGTCTAAAATCTTACCTACAAGAGTTCGCTTATTAGTAGTAGCAATTCCACCAATAGCATTACCATTCTCATCATAAGTCTTTGGAATCCATTCGGCTTTATAAGTGAATACATAAAAGGTTTTGCCACTCTTTCTTATGAGAAGAGGAGGTAATTGTGGCATGGTAGCGCTCATGGGGTTAATCCTACTAAAAAATAAACTAGATGCATTAAAATACAGAATTATAACACAGTTGCATCTAGTTTTGTAGATAAAATATTAATTTTTTTTGATAGATGCACTAGAATTAACCCAAAAAAGGTACAACTTTTTAGGTTGTACCTCTTTTTTTGCGTTTAAGATTAGGTTTTACATTAAAGCTGTTAAGCCACGACGCTGTTTAAAGTTGTAGAAGCCACCTAACATGCCTGCATCATTACGTAAGGATGCAAATTCAAGACGGGTTGCTCTAAAGACAATGTCACGTAAACGCTCCTTTAAGGCTGCTTCGATGCGTGGTCGTAAGTATTCATCACGAGCCATAATGCCACCGCCTAAAATAACAGCCTGTGGGTTTTGTACTGATACTACATTGGTAATGCCATCAGCTAAGTGTTCAATAAGCTCATCAATGGCTTTAATAGCAATCTCATCCCCTTGCTCAGCTTCGTTAAAGATACGAATGCCATTAACTTTACTAATATCTTCACCACGTAACTGGGCATAGTACTTAACTAAATGAGTAGTAGAAGCCAGCTCATGAAGCATGCCACCAGGAACACGCATATAGGCAATTTCGCCTGCTGAATTGGAAGCGCCACTAATTAACTTGCCATTGCAAATCATGGCACCACCAATAGAGGTGCCAATGGTCATACAAAAAACGCTATGGCAGCCCTTGCCTGCGCCTAACCACATCTCGCCTAAAGCAGCGCAGTTAACATCATTTTCCACTTCACAAGGTAGTGAAAATTCTTTAGTAATAATTTCCTTGTAATTAGTGCCAGTGTAATCAGGAATAGCATCAGGTAGGGAATAAACAATCTTACCGAGCTCTGGATCAACCATACCAGCAGTTGAAATACTTACACCCTTAATGCTCTCACCATGCTTGTCTAAAGCAGCTTTAGTAATGTCTTTTACTTTTTGTACAATGCCTGGGCCGCCTTTTTCCTTGGCCTCAGTTGGCATTTCGCCACGCTCTAATAAAGTACCATCGATGGTTGCAACACCGTGTTTAATTGCTGTGCCGCCAATATCAATAAGAACATATAAATCTTGTTGCATTTTTCGTCCTTGATTGTCCAAATTGGGCTGACGTAAGCATGTAAATGTCTTACTAGGCCAAAAAAACTTAATATTTTAAATAAAAAAAGCAGGGCGTGGGCCCTGCTTGTTTTAGGTTATTTTCTATGATTTGTTTGTTTGCTTTTCATCTTATGCAAACTTAAATCGTTAGATTACTTAGTAGCAGTTAAGTAGGTAGAACCTTCAGGGGCCTCAAAGGTCTTGCCAGTGGCAGCAGCCTGAATCTTAGAAACTACGATACCAACAACTAAGGTTACAACGATAGAGATGAAAGCGTACATCCAGAAGGAGATGCTTGGTACATTGTACTTGCAGTAGAACACAACTAAGGTTGCGCATACGAAGCCTGCAAAAGCGCCTAAAGCAGTGGTCTTACGGGTGAAAGCACCTAATACGAATACACCAGCTAATGCACCTAAAGCCTGACCTAAGAAGGAGTTGAATAACTCGTAAGCGGACTTAACATCTAAGCGAGCTAAGTACATAGCAACTAAGATAGCGAAGATACCGATAGCTAAGGAGATGTACTGAGCAATCTTGGTCTGACGGGTGTAGTCCATGTTTGGAGTAATCTTGGTCTGGATGTCCATAACCCAAGAGGTAGCTACAGAGTTAATACCAGTAGATAAGGTAGACTGGGAAGCAGCGTATAAAGCGGCTAAGATGATACCAGTAATACCAACTGGGAGCTCATAAGTTAAGAAGTATGCGAATACCTTATCTTGTGAGTGCTTGAAGGTCTCAGTAATTAACTCAGGATTCTGTTGGTAGTAGAGGTATAAAGCGGTACCTACCATGTAGAATACAGATGCGCAGAAGATAGAGAGAATACCGTTACCGATAGTCATCTTGTTTAACTGCTTAACATCAGTAGTAGTGGTGAAACGCTGTACCACGTCTTGAGAAGATACGTAAGAACAGAAGGTTGATAAACCACCACCAACTAAGGTTACGATTACGGAGGTGCCTAATAAGTTAGTCCAATCCATCCACTTCTCGGTGTCAGCTAAGAAACGACCACCAGTGGTTAAGGAGTAGGTAACATCAGACAAACCGCCATCTAACTTGTAGATGATATAGAATAAGGTGAGGGTAATACCACCGATTAAGATCACGCCTTGGATGAAGTCGGTCCAGAGCACAGCCTTTAAACCACCAGTATATGAGTACACAATAGCAATAGCACCCATAGCGATGATTAATACGTCAACGTTAATGTCAGTTAAGCTTGCTAAAGCTACGCAAGGTAAGTACATAACGATGGACATACGACCAAGCTGGAAGAGAACGAACATAATAGCGCCCAAAACACGTAAGGCTGGGGACTGGAAGCGAATCTCTAAGTAGTGGTAAGCAGTATCGATGTCGAGCTTAGCGTAAACTGGTAAGAAATAACGGATGGTTAATGGAATGGCAATGATCATACCGAGCTGGGCAAACCAAAGCATCCAGGTACCACCATAGGAGTTACCTGCTAAGGCTAAGAATGAAATAGGGGAAAGTAAGGTTGCGAAAATGGATACGCAGGTTACCCACCAAGGCACAGAACCGTCACCTTTGAAGAATTCCTTACCTTTCATTTCCTTCTTGGAGAAGTAGATACCAGCTAAAAGCACGCCTATCATATAGACGACCAACACGGTGGTATCAATCCAAGTAAAACCGTGTAGTTCTTCAGTCATAAACAAAACCTCAAAAACTCATCTTGAAGACTAAGGGATCGTATTTCAGATAAGGTCTCATAGCTATAAGCATCTGATCTGGTGCCGATCCTGACCCAAACAAAGGGAAAAAAATTCACGACTCACGTCGTTCTGTCCGACTTTTAATAAGTCGAAATTGTTTGCCACCTAAAATAGCCCCCTTTAGGATAGTGATCCATAAAGGGGCTAGAGTGTGTGTGGTTTGGTTTGCAGTCTTGATAATTAAGACTGCGTGCTATTGGATAGTTGCATTATCCAAATAGAAATCTGGGCTTAAAGCCTAATAAAGTCCCCAAACTTAGAGCAATGGAAAAAGTAAGGGGACTTTTTTAATTTAGATTAAAGCTAAATTAGAAGTACTTGTGGAAGATCTTTTTAGCATTAGCGATCATTTCATCAGAGTAGCCACCCATTGGTTGACGGCAGAAGCCTGCATCAACACCAGCCTCTTGTAAGCAGATCTTTAAGGTGCCATATAAGCCGTTAGCTAATACGTCAGAGATAAAGTCGTTGGTTACGTGTTGAACCTCTAAAGCCTTCTTAATGTCGCCCTTCTGAGCAGCCTCGAAGATCTCACGAGCACGTAAGCCGTTTACGTTGAAGGTAGAGCCGATAGCGCCATCAACACCTAAAACGGTAGCTGGGAGCATCATCTCGTCAAAGCCAGCGAATAATACCTTATCTGGGAAAGCCTTGCGGAAACGCTCTAATAAGTAGAAGTCGCCAGCGGTGAACTTAACACCAGTGATCTTCTCGTTAGCGAATAACTCCTTGAACTGATCAACGCTGATGTTTACACCAGTTAAGAATGGAATGAAGTAAACAACCATCTGATTGTCAACATCCTTTAAGATGGTGTTGTAGTATTCCTTGATCTCGTTGAAGGAGAACTTGTAGTAGAAAGGAGTTACAGCAGATAAAGAGTCGTAGCCTAAGTCGGTTACTAACTTAGCAAGCTTTACAGACTCCTTAATGTTTAAGGAACCAACCTGAGCGATTAATTGGCAACCGTCCTTGGCCTCGTCCTTAACAATCTTGAAGATCTGCTCTTTCTCTTCTGGGCTTAATAAGAAGTTCTCACCAGTTGAACCACCAACGTATAAACCGTCAACCTTGTTGTGGTCAATGTTGTAACGAACTAACTCGCGGATGCCCTTCTCATTGATGTTGCCATCTTTGTCAAAAGAGGTTAAAAGAGCTGAATAAATACCGCCAATCTTCTTGTAAGCCATGGTTAAATCTCCACTGATTATCAATAGGCATGCAAACTAACAAATTTAGGCTCTTATGTGATTTGAGGATCTGAGCTTGTTGTAATGTAAGTTTGCTAAAACTTAATAACTTGTAACTAAATAAAACTTAAACTAAACCTTTGGTAAGGCATCAATAAACCATTGTCCAATTACTTGTGGACGGGTGATGGCTGAGCCTACGATGGCACCATATGCACCAACTTCATAAGCTAAACGTAAGTCATCTGGAGTATTGATACGGCCTTCGGCAAATACAGGGATCTTGCAGGTAGCAGCTAAACGAGCTACTAAGCCTAAATCTGGACCGTGTAATTTTGGAGTGTAAGGGGTGTAGCCTGAAAGAGTTGTAGAAATAGCATCAAAGCCAATCTTCTCGGCATTTAAGCCTTCTTCATCGTTAGAAATATCAGCTAAGCTTAAACGACCAGCATCACGAATCATGGCAACGAGATCTTCTAACTTCTCGTCATTTGGACGCTTACGTAAAGTTGCATCTAAAGCAATGATTTCACAGCCGCAATCAATTAAAGCTTGAACTTCTTTCTTGGTTGGAGTGATGTAGATTTCGCTATCATCATAATTTTGCTTAATGAGACCAATTACTGGAAGACCAGTAACCTTCTTGATTTCTACGATGTCGTCAACAGACTGGCAACGAATAGCAACAGCACCAACCTGCTTAGCAGCTAAAGCCATGCGACCCATGATAAATGGGCTGTGTAAAGGCTCATTTGGTAAAGCCTGGCAGGAGATGATTAACTTATTCTTAAACTGTTCAAAAAGCATGATATAACCTCAGCTAAATCTTATTGCTACTTCTTAATATGAGAAAAAACTGCTGTACCAGCAATTTTTGGTACAAGGGAACACTAACCTATTTCCATGTAAACTTGCTTGATGGCAAGCAATTTTTAGCTACTAGAAGTGACCCGCACAACTACTAATATAGGCTTTATTAAAATAGTTTGAAACACGCAGCGGGTAAACATTTGGCCACCAAAACAGATGAACAAATGTTTAACAACTGTCTAAAACCAGCAACCTAAGTTGCTGGTCTAAAGGGTGGCTCTCAAAAGCAAGCTCAATCAAACCACCCCTTTAAAGCATAGTTAGCTTATATAAAACTTAACATGCTCTGGAATTAGAAGGTGTATTGGATACCAGCACGGAAACGTAACTGACGCTTGTCATCGGAGGCAGCTACAGCGATATCACCGATTTCAAAGTATGGATTCCATTGGCCCATACGGTAGTTAACAGCGATGTTCTGCTCGTAGTTGTAGTCCTTGTTGTCCCACATTACACGCTCTTTACCTTCAACAGTGTCGTTAAGAGCCCACATGTGAGTGTAGTTGTAGTTGATACCAAAGTTGCCAGAGTTGTAACCTACCCAAGCATCAATACGGGCATTCTTAGCATCGCCTTCACCACTATCATCACGCCAGTAGTCATAACGTGGACGAACTGCAAACCATAAACCGAAGTCAGTGTTGTACTGTAAACGTAAGTATGGCTTGTAACCAGTCATTCTGTGGGTTTCAGTTATGATACCTGGAGTGATGGTGAAGTTACCCATCTTGTAGCCGTACCAAATGCTCATTTCAACTGCGTTAGCAGCGAAGTCGCCCCATTGACCATCGTGGTATTCTGGAGAACCTGGACGATCTGCACCAGACTTTACAGAAGAATCAACGTAGAAGCCAACGCCATTGTCTAAAGCAGCGATGAAGCAGATACGGTCAAAGTTCTCAGAGTACTCGGAACGTAACTCGTGACGGTAGTCAACGGTGATCTTAGCTGCATTGGCAGCGGTAAAAGCGGTAACGGCGGCTAAGCCTAATCCCAAAGCGATTTTAGATAAGCGCATTTTATATCCTAAACGTAAGTTTTAATTTCAATAAGAAAAGCTAAAAAAGCGGGTTGTTATTCAGTAACGACCTTGCCGTCTTGTACGGAAACAGTGATGACATCAGTTGTAGCCTTGCCACCAGTAGTCTCACCACCAACTAAGATGAGCTCGTCGCCGTTTTGAATGCTTACACCATAAGCAAGTGGAGTAGCTAAATCACCAGCGTGAGTCCAAGCGCCGTTAGCGTAGGTGAAGATTTCATCACGCCAGGTCTTGGTGCAGCCTTCGTGAGCGAAGTTCTTGCCCTTAGCATAAGCAACGGTTGAGCCTGGGAAGTTAGCACCACCGATTACAACTAAAGTACCGTTGGAGTAGCCAGAGAAAGCACCTGCTACACCCTCTTGTACCTTCTCACCCTTTGCAGGAATGAGGTCTGGGGTTTGAACAAACTTGGCGGCACCATTCTCAACGGTGAACTCAACAGTAGTGCTGGTTCTTAAGCCTGGCTTACGCTCGCCATTTACTACGAAGACGCTCTGATCTTGTGGGTCAACAGCCACAGCAGAACCTGCAGTACCAAAGTAAGGTAAATCACCTAAGTTGGACCAGAGGTTGGTCTGTGGATCGTACTGTAAAACAGCCTTATTGAAGAAATAGTCTTTTACAGGCTTGCTAATGTAGTCAGCATTGATCTTTGCAGATAAGTCCTTGTCACCAGCCTTAGCTGCATAATCAAGATCCTTGAAGAAACCATCAAAGATTTCCTTGTTTACGGAGCCGATTACAATAGCGTTCTTGCCATCAGCACTTACAACGGTGTGACCAGTAAGGCCGATAGGTGAGCGAGTTAAAAGTTTTGTCCAGGTGTCAGTAGCTGGATCGTACTCAAATACCTCGTTAGAAACGGAGAGGATGTCAGAGTTAATCTTACCTACACCACCAAAAACATAGATCTTGTTGTTTAAAGCAACAGCTTGAGCCTGATCACGGGCAGCCTCAGGGAACTTAGCGATAGCTTCCCACTTTGGGCTTTCTGCCTTAGTATCTAACTTGTACCAATCCTGACCAGCGGTACCTAAACCAATATAGATAACGCCATCATTCATAGCACCTGCGCCAGACTTAAATGGAACTGGAACATCTGGTAGAGCAGCGGCAAATGCGGATGTGGTGGCCATTGCGCCTAAGGCTAAGGCGGCAGCTAAATGCTTAATCTTCATAGACAAAAACTCCTAAAAACGCAAACTCCAAGATTGCTTAACTTTAAAAGCATTTTTTCTGTTCAAAGCACGTTGCTGCTTGCTTATCACAGACTTACGTTCTTTGTTTAACTGAGGGATATTTGGGATAGTGGATAGTTAAACAAAGTCTAAAGTTGATAAGTTGGAGTTAAATTTCATGTCTAATGATAATGAAAGAAAAATTTTTCACAATTAAAGCTTTTAAATTTTGCGATCTGCATCACGCGATAATGATAAATACTGATTTATATGCCGTTTGTGCTTGATAAAGTTGAGAAAAATACGCAAGCCCGATTCTATCTAGCTTTGTGAGGAAATTTAGCAATCAATATTGTGATTTGGAGCAAAATTCCAATAGTTGAGTTTTTTAGTGAGCTAGTTTTAGATCACAAAATTACTTGGCAGAGCGAAAAATAGCTGAACGTAGTTAATTATGTATAGTTTCAAATAAATATGGAGTATGATGAAATGAAGAATTTCACATGCAAATGGCTTATATATCTTGTTTGATATGAATTTTTAAAAATTTATTTTAAAA